>NZ_JAGLEJ010000038.1 GCF_023145115.1 Algiphilus sp. | reverse complement strand
GTCACGATGGCTTGAATCATTGGCGCTTCCGTTGCCTTCCGTGGCGCGTGGTCCCGGCCCGGCCTTTCACGCTGCGCTTTCCTGCTGCGCGTGAAAGTCCAGGGTGTGCATCCTTGCACACCCGCAGCTCACTCGGTGAGCAGCCCCTGGCCGGGCGTTCGCCGACATCGGCGGCGGCGGCGCCGATCACGCGCGGCGCGGTCGACGGCTCAAGCCGCCAGCTCGATGCCGTCCATGCGCGGGAAGCGGTCGGCGATGGCGCTGCCGGTGAAGTTCGCGACCCAGCCCTCGGGCGTGGTGAACAGCCGGATGGCGGTCAGGTTGGGCTCGGGCCCCATGTCGAACCAGTGCGTCATGCCGGCGGGCACGGACAGCAGGTCGCCCCTGGTGCAGTGCACGACGAAGACCCGGCCCTCGGCGTGGAGGTAGAACACGCCCTCGCCCTCGACGAAGAAGCGGACCTCGAAGTCGTCGTGGGTGTGCTCGTGCAGGAACTTGTCGCGCAGCGCTTCCTTCTGCGGGTGCTCGCTGGTCAGCGAGATGACGTCCACCGAGCGGAAGCCGTACTGCTTCATGAGACGGTCGATGGGCTCGCGGTAGACCTCGATGATCTCGTCCTGCGAGGCGTCGGGATCGAGCGGCTGGGAGGCTTCCCACTGCTCGTAGAGCACGCCGATGCGGTCGAGCTCGCGCGCGATGCCGCCGCGTTCGCGGATGGCGCGCTCGGCCTGATGCGGATTGTGCTCGGAGAAAACGGTCAGGCTGGTCATGTGCGGGTGTGTCTCCCCGTTGCGGACTGCCATGTGCAGTCAAACAAGAATTCCAGAGCTTCCGTGCGGTAACGGGCCTCGGCCACGCTCGAACCCCAGGCGTAGAGGCCGTGACCGCGGATCAGGAAGCCCTGCCGGCCACGATGCTTGTCCAGTGCGCTGTCTACGACAGCAGCGAGACGGGAAATGTTCTGGTCGTTCTCGAAGACCGGTATCGAGACAGTCGCTTCATGGGTGGTGACCTCCTCCAGAATCTTCAGCAGCTCATAGTTATCGAGCACGACTTCGTCGTGCGTCCGCGACAGCAGGGTCGCGGGAACCGAATGCGTGTGCAGCACCGCACCGGCGTTGCCGCAGGCGCGGTAGACCGCGCAATGCAGCAGGGTTTCGGCGGAGGCCCGGCGGCCGGCCTCCAGCGGGTTGCCGTCGGCATCGACGACCAGGAAGTCGGAGTGCGTCAGCTCGCCCTTGTGGCAGCCGCTCGCCGTCATCAGGAAGCGGTCGGATGCGATGCGGGCCGAGAAGTTGCCGCCGGTGGCAGGCACCCAGCCGCGCTGGTGCAGCAGGCGGCCGGCGCCGATGAGCTCGTCGGTGATGGCTGCGGTATTCACGGCCTGGGGGCGTCTCGGCGCGAGGGTTAGCGGGTGCGCAGACTAGGCGCGTCGTATTGCGGCTTCAAGACGTTCCCGCGACCGGATGACGGACGCGCACGCATGACCCGACCGGCGGCGCTGACGCGCCGCGCACCGCCTACTTGATCTTCGCTTCCTTGAAAGCGACGTGCTTGCGGGCGACCGGGTCGTACTTCCGGAATTCGAACTTGTCCGGCGTGTTCTTCTTGTTCTTGGTGGTGGTGTAGAAGAAGCCGGTGCCGGCCGTGGAGACCAGGCGGATCTTCTCGCGATCCTTCTTCGCTTTGGCTGCCATGGCGTCAGACCCTCTCGCCGCGCGTGCGGATATCGTTCAGGACGGTGTCGATGCCGTTCTTGTCGATGATGCGCATGCCCTTGCTGGAGACGCGCAGCTTGACGAAGCGCTTCTCGCTCTCGACCCAGAAACGATGCGTATGCAGGTTGGGGAGGAAGCGCCGGCGCGTCTTGTTGTTGGCGTGCGACACGTTGTTGCCCACCGTCGGGCGCTTGCCGGTCACTTGGCACACTCGGGACATGGAAAACCTCGGATCAAGTACGGACGGCGGACGCCCGCTGTCGAAAGAGCGCGGCTTTATATCAGAAGCCCCCCTTTCTGACAAGCCGGACCGCGCTCACAGCCAGCCCCGCTCGGCGAAGCTGACGCAGTCGTCACCCACCACGACGTGGTCCAGCACGCGGATGTCGACGGTACGCAGCGCCGCGATCAGGCGCTCGGTCAGATCGCGGTCCGCGGCCGACGGCTCGGCCACGCCGCTGGGGTGATTGTGCGCCAGGATCACCGCGGCCGCGTTGCGGCCCAGCGCACAGCGCACCACCTCGCGGGGGTACACGGCGGCCGCGTCGATGGTACCGCGCGCCAGGGCCTCGAACGCGATGACGCGGTGCTGGTTGTCGAGCAGCAGCATGCCGAACAGCTCGCGCGGCTCGTCGCGCAGACGCGCCTGCAGATAGCGCCGCGTGCCGGCCGGATCGCGCAGCGCGTCGCCGCGCTGCAGCTCCTCGGCCAGATGCCGCCGCGACAGCTCGACCACCGCCTGCAGCTGCGCGTACTTGGCGGCACCGAGTCCGCGCGCGGCGCAGAAGGTGTCGGCATCGGCCGCCAGCAGCCCGCGCAGGCCGTCGAAGCGCGCCACCAGCTCGCGCGCCAGATCCACCGCGCTGGCGCCGGCCACGCCGGTGCGCAGGAACACCGCCAGCAGCTCGGCATCGCTCAGATGATCGGCACCCAGGGCGAGCAGCTTCTCGCGCGGACGCTCGCCTTCCGGCCATTGGCGGATCCCCATGACCGACTCCCGTTGTTTCCCCGGCGTAAATACTAGCGCCGCGGACGCCGATGCGCCCGCGCGCTGCGCTACCATGCGCGCCATGTCCCAGCCCAGTCTTGCCGGACGCCGCATCCTGCTCGGGGTCAGCGGCGGCATCGCGGCCTACAAGTCGGCCGAGCTCGTGCGCCTGCTGCGCAAGGCGGGCGCCGAGGTGCAGGTCGTGCTCAGCGACGGCGGCGCGCGCTTCATCACGCCGGTGACCCTGCAGGCGCTGTCCGGGCACCCGGTGCGCCAGAGCCTGTGGGACGAGAACGCCGAGGCGGCGATGGGCCACATCGAGCTGGCGCGCTGGCCGGATCTCATCGTCGTCGCGCCGGCCTCGGCCAACGCCATGGCCCGGCTCGCGACAGGCATGACCACCGACCTGCTGTCGACGGTCTGCCTGGCCAGCGACAGGCCGCTGATGCTGGCGCCGGCCATGAACCGCCTGATGTGGGCGCACCCCGCCACCCAGGAGAACGCCCAGCGCCTGCGTACGCGCGGCGTGCAGCTGGTGGGCCCGGCTGCCGGCGATCAGGCCTGCGGCGAGGTGGGCGACGGCCGCATGGTCGAGCCCGCCGACCTGCTGACCGCGATCGGGGACGCCCTCGGCAGCGGCGGAGCGCTTGCCGGCCGGCGCGTGGTCATCACCGCCGGCCCCACGCGCGAAGCCATCGACCCGGTGCGCGTGCTGTCCAATCGTTCGTCCGGCCGCATGGGCTTCGCGCTGGCGGAGGCCATGGCGCGCGCCGGCGCCGCGGTGACGCTGGTGGCCGGGCCGGTGGCGCTGGATACGCCGGCCGGCGTCGAGCGTATCGACGTCGAGTCCGCGGCCGACATGAGCGAGACCGCCAGCCGGGCCGCGCGGGATGCCGACATCTTCGTCGGCTGTGCGGCGGTGGCCGACTACCGCCCCGCCCAGGCGCGCGCGCAGAAGATCAAGAAGCACGACGAGAGCCTGAGCCTGGAGCTCGAGCGCACCGAGGACATCCTCGAGCGCCTGCGCGGCGAGCAGCCGGCGCTGTTCATGGTGGGCTTCGCGGCCGAGACCGAGAACCTCGCCGAGAACGCGCGCGGCAAGCTGGCGCGCAAGCGCCTGCAGATGGTGGCCGGCAATCTGGTCGGCGATGGCCGCGCCTTCGACCGCGAGGACAACACCCTGACCCTGTTCACCGCCGAGGACGCCGCCGAGCTCGGCAGCGGCACCAAGCGTGAGCTGGCCGGCCGCATGGTGGAACGGATTGCCGAAGCGTACGACGCGTCACAGTCCGCCGGCACCGCCGATGCGCGCCGCTAGCCCGGAATGGGGAAGTACGCAAAGCTGCGGCGAAAGATTCTTTACGGGTAGCGCTGATACCAACATCGCGTTCGCGGACCTTCGACAGCTGCTCATTCGCCTTGAGTTCGTCGAGCGAGTCCGTGGCGATCATCACATCTTTATGCACGTTGATGTCGACGAAATATTGAACCTGCAGCCACGCGGCAAACTATCCAAGCCGTACCAGGTCCGACAGGTTCGCAATATGCTGGTGAAGCACCGATTGGGGGAAGCGGATGTCGATTCGATATGAGCTCATCGTCTACTGGAGCGATCCGGATCAATCCTTCGTGGTCGAGGTACCGGAGCTGCCCGGCTGCATGGCAGACGGCGCGACTTACGAGGACGCGGTCGCCAACGCCCGGCAGGTCATCGCGGAGTGGATCGATACGGCTCGTGAGCTCGGCCGCACGATCCCGGAACCGAAAGGTCGGCTCGCGTATGCGTGACCGCTTGCTGCTTCCGACCGCACGAGGCCGAACCGAATGACCGAAATTGAGCTGCGTGTGCTCGACGAGCGCGCCCGCATCCCCGAGTACGCCACCTTCGGGTCCGCCGGACTCGATCTGCGCGCGTTGCTCGACGCGCCGCTGACGCTGCAGCCGGGCGACACCGAGCTGCTGCGCACCGGCCTGTCGATCCACATCCAGGACCCGGGCATGGCGGCGGTGATCCTTCCGCGCTCGGGGCTGGGCCACAAGCACGGCATCGTGCTGGGCAATCTGGTGGGGCTGATCGACTCGGACTACCAGGGCGAGCTCATGATCTCGGTGTGGAACCGCGGCAAGACCGCATTCACTGTCGAGCCCTTCGAGCGCGTCGCCCAGCTGGTGCTGGTACCGGTGGTGCAGGCACGCTTCCGGCAGGTCGAGGCGTTCGGCGACAGCGTGCGCGGCGAGGGCGGCTTCGGCTCGTCCGGGAGGCAGTGATGGCGCTCAACGCCGATACCGCCATGCAGGTCGCGCACGTCCTCACCGAGGCGCTGCCGTACATCCGCCGCTTCGCCGGCAGGACGGTCGTCGTCAAGTACGGCGGCAACGCCATGGAGAACCCGCAGCAGGCGACCTCCTTCGCGCGCGACATCACGCTGATGAAGCTGGTCGGCATCCACCCGGTTGTGGTGCACGGCGGCGGCCCGCAGATCGGCCAGCATCTCGAGAAGCTGGGCATCGCCTCGCGCTTCGTCAACGGCCTGCGCGTGACCGACGCCGCCACCATGGAGGTGGTCGAGATGATGCTCGGCGGCCACGTCAACAAGGCGCTGGTCGCGGCCATCAACCAGCAGGGCGGCCGCGCGGTCGGCCTCACCGGCAAGGACGGTGGCCTGATCCGCGCGCGCAAGCTGCCCTCCGAGGAGGACATCGGCCAGGTCGGCGAGGTCGCCGCCATCGATCCCGAGGTGATCACGCATCTGGAGGCCGGTGGCTTCATCCCGGTGATCGCGCCGGTGGGCGTGGGCGAAGACGGTGCGGCTTACAACATCAACGCCGATACCGTGGCGGGCAAGATCGCCTCGGTGCTCAGGGCCGAGAAGCTCATGCTGCTGTCGAACATCCGCGGCGTGCTCGATACCGGCGGCAACCTGCTGACCGGCCTGGACACCCACGAGGTTGACGCGCTGATCGCCGACGGCACCATCCACGGCGGCATGCTGCCCAAGATCGCCTGCGCACTCGACGCGGTGAAGAGCGGCGTGCGCGCCGTGCACATCGTCGACGGCCGCGTCGAGCACGCGGTGCTGCTGGAGCTGTTCACCGACGAAGGTGTGGGCACGCTGATCAAGGCCTGATCGTCGACCGGATCTCGCACGCCGCCATGCGGCGGCCCGGTGTCGGTATTGTGCTGCGAATCATTCGCATTCATAATTGCAGGCGATTCCGCTCCGGCCGCCCCGTCGCCCGTGTCCCCGATTCCATCAATGCAGCCCCGGCGTGACCGGTGACGCCGCCCCGCAGCGTCGCGCGGCCTGGCTTCGACATGTCACCCGCTGGCACTGGATCAGCTCGGCGATCTGCCTGATCGGCATGCTGGGCTTCGCGGCGACGGGCATCACCCTCAACCATGCCGCACAGATCGGCGCCGATCCCCGCATCACCCACCGGACCGCCGAGCTGCCCGGGCCGCTGCGCGCGTCGCTGGCGGAGGCCGCGCCCACCGATCGCGCGCCGCTGCCCCCGGCACTGCGCGAGTGGCTCCGCGGGGCCCTGGACATCCGCGTCGGCGGGCGCAGGGCCGACTGGTACGACGACGAGATCTACCTCGATCTCCCCCGCCCAGGCGGTGACGCCTGGCTGGCGCTGGACCTCGCGGACGGCGTGGTCGAGTACGAGCGTACCGATCGCGGCTGGGTGTCCTATCTCAACGATCTGCACAAGGGCCGCAACACCGGCGCCGTCTGGGGCTGGTTCCTGGACGCCTTCGCGGTGGCCTGCCTCGTCTTCTGCATCACCGGCCTGCTGCTGCTGCAGGCCCACGGCAGCCGTCGCGCCGCCACCTGGCCGCTGGTCGGGCTGGGTCTGATCGTGCCGATGGTGCTCGCCATCCTGTTCATCCACTGAGCCTCTCACCATGCGTACCGCCTTCGTTCTCGCTCTCGGGTTCCTGCACGCCGCGCCGCTGGCCGCCGCCGAGCTGGCCGTCGACATCACCATCCCGCGCCTGTCGGTAGCCGAATACCACCGGCCCTACGTGGCCGTCTGGGTCGAGACCCCCGGACACGACGTCGCTGCCGACCTCGCGGTCTGGTACGACCTGCGCATGGCGGACGACGAGGGCGAGAAGTGGCTCAAGGACATGCGCCAGTGGTGGCGCCGCAGCGGGCGCGGACTGGACATGCCGGTCGACGCCGTGAGCGCCGCCACCCGTCCGCCGGGCAAACACACGCTGCGCTTCGCCACCGGCGAAGCGCCACTCGGCGAGCTGCCCGCCGGCGACTACCGGCTGGTGGTCGAGGCCGCGCGCGAGGTCGGCGGTCGCGAGCTGCTGCGCGTGCCCTTCACCTGGCCTCCCGCGGAACCGGTCGAGGCCGGGGTCGCGGGCGATCGCGAGCTCGGCACCGTCACGCTCCGTCTCGCCCCCTGACCCCACGACGCTCGAGGAATCCGCCATGCCACGCTTCGTCCCGCCGCTCGCCGCGATTCTCGCGCTGATCCTGTCGTTCCCGGCCGCGGCCCATCGCCTGTGGATCCTCCCCGAAGCGACCGTGCTGTCGGCCGAGGACGCCTGGGTGACCTTCGACGCCGCGGTATCGAACGACATCTTCCATACCGACTACCACGCGCTGCCCACCGACGCGATCCGCGCTGCCGGCCCCGACGGCAGGCCGGTGGCGCTGCAGAATGCCGCCACCGGCAAGTACCGCAGCACCTTCGACCTGCACCTGGCACGGGAAGGCACCTACCGCGTCGGCGTCGTGGCGCAGGGCCTGAGCGCGCGCTGGGAGGAGGACGGCGAACGTCGCTTCTGGCCCCCGCGCGGTGGCACCTACACGCCGGAAGGCTTCGAACGGAACGTCCCCGACGATGCCGACAGCCTCGAGATCCGGCGGTTCTCGCGCCGCATCGTGACCTTCGTCACCGCCGGCCTGCCCAGCGACGAAGTGCTCACGCCGACCAACGAGGGGCTCGAGCTGGTGCCCGAGACGCACCCCAACGATCTCTTCACCGGCGAGACCGCGACCTTCCGCCTGCTCATCGATGGCGAGCCGGCCGCCGGCGCCGGGATCGAGGTCGTCCCCGGGGGCATGCGCTACCGCAACGCGCAGGACGCCATCGTGACGACCAGCGACGCCGACGGCACCTTCACGATCACGTGGCCGCGGGCCGGTCGCTACTGGCTCGGCGCCGAGTACCGCGACGAGAACGCCGAAGCGCCCGCGAGCCTGCGTACCGGCAGCTACAGCGCAACCTTCGAGGTGCTGCCGCAGTAGGGCGCCATGACCTCCCGTACCCGGTTGCGCCCGGCCGCGCTCGTTCAGCCCGCGCTGCTCGCCGCGCTCGGCCTGACGGGCATCGCGCTTGCCTTCGTCCAGACCGCACCGCCGCCGAACCGCTGGCCGGGGGCGGACGAATGGAGCGCGGCCAGCATCGTGCTGCTGGCCTTCGCCGCACTGTGCGCAACGCTCCTCCGCCCGGGTCGCAGCGCCAACCATCCGCCCGCGGGCGCATCGCCGGATCTGGTGGTGCACGCGAGTCAGACCGGCCTCGCCGAGATGCTGGCGCAGCGCACCGCCGCCGCGATCGCCGGCGACGGCGACGCTGCGCCCGCGCACGCCCTCGGCCGCCTCGACATGGCGTCGCTGAGCGGTGCCGAGCGCGCCTGGTTCGTGGTCAGCACCACCGGCGAAGGCGACGCGCCGGATCCGGCACGCCACTTCGTCGCGGATGCCATGCACCATCGGCCCGACCTCGGCCATCTCGAGTACGCACTGCTCTCGCTGGGCGACCGGCGCTATACCGACTTCTGCGGCTTCGGACGACGCCTCGATGCATGGCTGCGCGCCTGCGGCGCCCGGCCGATGGCACCGGCCATCGAGGTGGACGACGGCGACCCAACGGCCCTGGCGCGCTGGCGCGCGCTGATCGCCGACCGCGGTGGCCACGCCGCCGCACTGGCGCCCGGACCCGAGGCGCCGTGGCGACTGGACGCGCGCCGGCACAGCAATGCCGGGAGCCCGGGCGGTGCCATCTACCGGGTACGTCTGGTGCCGGAAGGCCCGCTGCCCGCATGGCAGGCCGGCGACATCGCCGAGATCACGCCGCGCAACGATCCGGCGGCCGTCGCGCGCACGCTGGCGGCGCTGGGACGCGACGGCGACCTGGATGCCGGTGGCGCACCGCTGCGCGACCGGCTGAGCCACCGCCGCCTGCCCGCCCCCTCGGCGCTCCCCGCATTGCGAGACCTGACGCCGGATGCGCTGATCGGGCAGCTGCGGCCGCTCCCGCACCGGAGCTACTCGATCGCCTCGATCCCGGCCGACGGCGCCGTCGAGCTGCTGGTCCGGCGCATGCCCGGCGAGAACGGCGACAGCGGACTGGGCTCGGGCTGGCTCTGCGAGCACGCGCCGCCGGGAAGCAGCATGCATCTGCACATCCGCTCCAACCCGGGCTTCCAAGCACCACCGGGTGCGCCCCCGCTGATCCTGATCGGCAACGGTACCGGCCTGGCAGGACTGCGCGCCCACCTGCGTGCACGCGCCGCGGCCGGCGAGCGGCCCAACTGGCTGCTGTTCGGTGAACGCACGCGCGCCCACGATCTCCACTTCGGCGACGAGATCGCGCGCTGGCAACAGGACGGCACGCTGACGCGCGTCGACCTCGCCTTCTCGCGCGATCAGGACGAGCGCGTCTACGTCCAGCACCGCCTTTCGGCGGCGGCCGACACACTGCGCGCGTGGATCGACAATGGCGCCGCGCTGCTGGTATGCGGCAGCCGCGACGGCATGGCTGCCGGCGTGGACGCGACGCTGCGCGAGATCCTGGGCAGCGATCGCGTCGACGCCCTGATGGAGGACGGGCGCTACCGGCGCGACATCTACTAGACCGTCGCCGGCGTCCGGGAGCGGTGCGGAACACGGAGCATCCGGGATCCGGGATTCGGGACCCGCTACTCGCCGGCGCTTGCATCTTCGGCCCGTCCGGGTCGGTGCGGCGTGTTCCTGCAACGGGCCGACGCCAGCGCGCCGTCGCGCCCCCGGCATCGACCGGTGCGCTCGCCTCAGCGCAATGCGCGCGTCACCATCGGACTGGCGTGCCGGGCGGCGAAGTGGCAGGCCGAATACCCGCCGTGCTCCTGGCGGTGCCAGTCGGGCGCGCGTTCGGCGCAGATGCCGTCGGCCAGCGGGCAGCGCGTGCGGAAGACGCAGCCGGTCGGCCGCTCGCGCGGATCGGGCAGCTCGCCCTCGAGCAGGATCTGCTCGTCGCGGCGGGCATCGAGCCGCGGGACGCACGACAGCAGCGCACGCGTGTAGGGATGCGCCGGAGCGGCTAGGACGTCGGCGGTGGCGCCCTGCTCGACCACCTTGCCAAGATACATCACCAGCACGCGGTCGCAGAGCTGGCGCACGACGGCGAGATCATGCGCGATGACCAGCATGGCCATGCCGGTGCGCTCGCGCAGGTCCTGCAGCAGATTGATGATCTGTGCCTGCACGGAGACATCCAGCGCCGAGAGCGGCTCGTCGCAGATGAGGAGATCGGGCTCGACGACGAGGGCGCGCGCGATGGCGATGCGCTGCGCCTGGCCGCCGGAGAAGCTGTGCGGGTAGCGCTGGCCGTGTTCGGGCTGCAGCCCGACCTGCTCCAGCATGGCGTGAATGCGCGTGTGGCGCTGCCTGCGATCGAGGTCCGGCCTCAGGGCACGCAGCGGCTCGTCCAGCAGCTGCTCGACGCGCATGCGCGGGTCCAGGCTGGAAGCGGGATCCTGGAAGACCATCTGGACGGCGCGGCGCTTGCGGCGCCACGCGCGCGGGCTGCCGACCTGCTCGCCGCCGACCAGCAGCGAACCGACCCGGGGCGCCTGCAGACCGGCCAGCGTGCGCGCCAGCGAGCTCTTGCCGCAGCCGGACTCGCCAACCACGGCCACGCTCTCGCCGGGTGCAATGTCGAAGCTGACATCGTCGACCGCAACGAGCCCCGCCCCGCGGCGGAGCTCGCGGCGATCGCCGTAGACGACGCGCAGCTTGCGCGCCGTCAGGACGGGCGGACCGGCGGGCCCTAGTCGAGCAGGCTGCGCAGCATCCACGCAGTCTTCTCGTGCAGCTGCATGCGCTGCGTGAGGAGATCCGCGGACGGCTCGTCGTGCACTTCCTCGGCCAGCTTGAAGACCTCGCGCGCGACCTTGGTGACCGTCTCGTGATCCCGGACCAGCTGACGGATCATCTCCTGCGCGTCGACCTGCGTGGTTTCCTCGCGAACCGTCGACAGCTCGTCGAACTCCTTGTAGCTGCCCGGCGCGCGCTCACCCAGGGTACGGATGCGCTCGGCGATCTCGTCCACCGCGGTGGCGGCCTCGGTGTAGTGCTCCTCGAACATCTGGTGGAGCGTCGTGAACATCGGGCCCGTCACGTTCCAGTGGAAGTTGTGGGTCTTCAGGTAGAGGGTGTACTCGTCCGCCAGCAGTCGGCACAGCCCCTTGGCGATGGCGGCGCGCTTCTCTTCGCTGATGCCGATGTCGATATCCATTGCTTCACTCTCCTTTTGCAGTGATCCACACGAGCCTAGCGAGTCGCTCGCGGCGGTGCCAATTGCATCTCGGTGTGCCACCGATAGCGGACATCAATTCCCGCGCAGCTTGCGCGTTCGATAGTACGCCAGGACCTCGTGAAGATTATGCTGCGGCTGCCACCCGAACTCGCGACTGAACAGCGAGCCGTCGATCACCACCGGATACTTGAAGTAGTTGATCAGGTACGGAGGAAAGAAGGCATTCCAGTTGAGCGAACGGCTGAGCATGCGCGGCACCACCGGCGGCACGGAGGGCACCGGCAGCGGGCGCGAACCGGCATGACGCACCGCGTCCTGATAGGGCACGTAGTCGTCCGGCGCCACGTTGTAGACGCCGGGCCGGTTGCGCTCGAAGGCGGCCTGGATGGCGTCGGCCATGTCCTCCACGTGCAGGAACTGCATCATCGGGGAGTACCCCAGCAGGACCGGCACGAAGCGGCGTGACAGCAGCAGCGACATGCTGTTGCGCACACCCGGCCCGAGAATGTTGCACGGGCGCAGGATGGTCAGATTCATCTCCGGATGCTTCCAGAGCCAGATCTGGGCCAGGCTTTCGAGCTCGACCGCATCGACCAGGTCGTGGGTGACCTCGCTCGCCTTCAGCGGCGCGTCCTCCAGCAGCAGCGCAGGGTTGTACGGACTCGCGCCGTAGACGAAGTAGGTGGAGTGGATGAGGACCTGCCCCACCTGGTACTTGCGGCACAGCTCCAGGAGCCGGCGCGTTCCCAGCACGTTGGCGTTGTAGCGCCGGAGCCGAGTCGACTCGTGCGCGAAAATGCGGCCGATGTGCAGGACGGCATCGATGCGGTGATTGCGGAAGACGTCCTCGAAACCGCGCTTCTGCATGTCCACCATGTAGCTCGGGATGCCGGCATCGGTCTCCACGCGGCAGCGGAAGTCGGCCGCGATCACCCGGTAGCGGCCCTGCAGCCGGCTGATGACGCGTTGCGCCAGCGAACCGCCGGCACCGGTCACCAGCACGCTGGGCCGGTCGTCCCTCTGTGCAGACGATGTCAAAACAGTCGGTCTCCGCGTTGTTCGAGCCCGCGCGCGACCAGCGCGTCGATGGTCGCCTTCACCCGGTCCACCTTGGCATCCACGGCCGCCTCGTCGTCATCATCGCCGGTGAACCGCATGGGCTCTCCGATGTTGATGAACACGCGCGCCGGCAGCGGCACCGGCGGCGCCAGCGGAACGTAGGGTACCGACAGCAATCGCGCCAGCGGCTTGATGTTGGCGACCGACGGCATGGTCTCCTCGCAGCCGACGATGCCCACGGGCAGCACCGGGGTGTCGTGGGCCAGTGCCAGCCGGATGAAGCCGTTGCCGAAGCGCTGCAGCTGATAGCGCTTGCGGTAGGGCTTTCCAGAGCCCCGGATGCCCTCCGGGAAGACGATGATCGCCTCTTCGCGCTCGAGCATGCGCGCGCAGTTCGCCGGGTCGCCGATGACGCCGCCGAGATGGGTCAGCATGTTGCCCAGCCAGGGCACGCTGGGGAAGAAGCGCTCGATCATCGCGCGCGGGGCGCGCGGCGCCACCGGATTCGACTGCAGGGCGTATCCCAGCAGCACGCCGTCCATCGGCAGCTGGCCGGAATGATTGGCGATGATCAGGACCCGGCCGTGCGCGGGCACGTGTTCGAGCCCGGTTGTCCGCACGCGGAAGTAGCGCTCGTAGAGCGCCTGCACGAGCGGATAGGCGAGCTTGACGGCCTGCTCGTTGTAGCCCCACGGGTCGTATCCGAAGCTGCCCGTGGGCTTGGCGCTCCGGGCGAGCGCCGACTCGACCTCGGGAGTGACCAGCCGCTCGGCGATGCGCCCCAGGAGGGCGGACCTCATGCGGAGCGTCTGGGGACCCGCGTTGACCGGGTCATACCGGATACTTGCCGCGCAGCGCGTCGATGGCGCGGAGCACGTCCGAGCGGCTGATGTTGCCGACCAGCCGGTTGTCCGAGACCACCGGATAGCGCTTGAAGGACGATTCCATGAACATGCGCGCGATCTCGAGGATGCTGGCGTCGGCGTCCACGGTGACCACGCGCGGACTCATGAAATCCCGCACCTTGCCGCCGAAATCGCCGTGGTAGCCGGCGTTCAGGGCGACGCGCATGCAGTCCTTCTCGGACAGCATGCCCACCAGGTTGCCCAGTCGATCCACCACCGGAGCACCCGAGATCCCCTTCTCGAGCAGCTCGTTGATGGCGTTGAGCACGTCCGTTTCCGGCGTGAAGGTGAGCAGATGCGCACTCATGTAGTCCTGCACGCGAATCTTGTCGAGCGGTGTCCCCACGGCGCCTACCCGTTCGTTATTCGTTGATCCGCAGTATGCCGCAGCCCGGCGCGGCCGTCAGCAAGCCGCCGCCTACTGCTTCTCGGCCGGCTCGCAGCGGTCCTCGCTCGACGCGCCGCAGATATTGCAGCGTTCCCCGGTCGCGGCGGACAACCCGCCGCAGCTGCCCTTGAGGGGCTTGTTCTGCAGCAGGCCGACCGCCAGGCCACCGAAGGTGACAGCGAATACGGCGAAGGTGACGCCGAAGAGAATGATGTCGGACATGCCGGTTGCCTCCATGCGGAAGGGACAGCGGATGCGGGCAGCGGTTCCGGATGCGCGTTCAGCCGCCGAAATCGTCGAGCATGATGTCCTCGCGCTCGACGCCGAGATCCAGCAGCATCTTGATGACCGCCGCGTTCATCATGGGGGGACCGCACAGGTAGTACTCGCAGTCCTCGGGCGCCTTGTGATCCTTGAGGTACTTCTCGTAGAGCACCTCGTGGATGAAGCCGGTGGGCCCCTCCCAATTGTCCTCCGGAAGCGGCTCGGAGAGCGCGACGTGCCAGTCGAAGTTGTCGTTCTCGCTGGCCAGCATCTCGAAGTCCTCGACGTAGAACATCTCGTTCTTCGAGCGGGCGCCGTACCAGAAGGTCATCTTCCGGTCGGTCTGGAGGCGGCGCAGCTGATCGAAGATGTGGCTGCGCATCGGCGCCATGCCGGCGCCGCCGCCGACGAAGATCATCTCCTTGTCGGTCTCGCGCGCGAAGAACTCGCCGAAGGGCCCGGAGATGGTCACCTTGTCGCCGGGCTGGAGTCCGAAGATGTAGCTGGACATCAGGCCCGGCGGCACGTCCGGGTTGCGCGGAGGCGGGCTGGCGATGCGGACGTTGAGCATGATGATGCCCTTCTCGTCCGGATAGTTGGCCATCGAGTAGGCGCGCATCACCTCCTCGTCGCACTTGGAGACGTAGCGCCACTGGTCGAACTTGTCCCAGTCGCCGCGGAAACGGTCCTCGATGACGAAGTCCTTGTAGTGCACCTCGTGCGGCGGCGCCTCGATCTGGATGTAGCCGCCGGCACGGAAGTCGACGTTCTCACCCTCGGGCAGCTCGAGCACGAGCTCCTTGATGAAGGTCGCGACGTTGTGGTTCGACTTGACCGTGCATTCCCACTTGCGGACCCCGAAGACCTCTTCGGGGACCTGGATCTTCATGTCCTGCTTGACGGTCACCTGGCACGACAGCCGATCACCCTCGCGCGCCTCGCGCTTGGTGATGTGGCCTTCCTCGGTCGGAAGGATCGAGCCGCCGCCCTCGTAGATCTTGACGCGGCACTGCGCGCAGGTGCCGCCGCCGCCACAGGCCGAGGGCACGAACAGGCCGTTGTTGGCGAGCGTGCCCAGGAGCTTTCCGCCGGTGGGGACCGAGATGGTCTTTTCACCGTTGATGTCGATGTTGACGTTGCCCTGCGGCACCAGCTTGGAGCGCGCGAGCAGAATCACCGCCACCAGCACCATGATGATGCCGGTGAAGAATCCCACGCCGAGTACCACTTCCATCATGAGACAGATCTCCTAGATCTGGATGCCGGAGAAGGCCATGAAGCCGAGGGAGAGCAGCCCTACCGTCATGAAGGTGATGCCCAGCCCCTGCAGGCCATCCGGAACGTCCGAATACTTGAGCTTCTCGCGCACACCGGCGAGCGCGACGATCGCCAGTGCCCAGCCGGCACCCGATGACATGCCGTACACCGCCGATTCGGCGAGGGTGTAGTCGCGCTCCACCATGAACAGCGTGCCGCCGAGAATGGCGCAGTTCACTGTAATCAATGGCAGGAAGATCCCCAGTGCGTTGTAGAGGGCCGGCACATACTTGTCGAGGAACATCTCCAGCAGCTGCACCATCGCCGCGATGATGCCGATGTAGGAGATCAGGCCGAGGAAGGACAGGTCCACTTCCGGCAGCCCGAGCCAGCCCAGCGCGCCGTCCTTCAGCAGGTACTGGTAGACGATGTTGTTCGCCGGCACGGTGATGGCCTGCACGGCGACCACCGCGATGCCGAGGCCGAGCGCGGTCTCGATCTTCTTCGAGATCGCCAGGAAGGTGCACATGCCCAGGAAGAAGGCAAGCGCGAGGTTCTCGACGAAGATCGAGCGGATGGCGAGATTGACGAGTTCCATCGCGGTCTCCGGTTAGAGGACTTCGGTGCGGTGCACCTGGTGGATCTGATAGTCGGGCTTCTCGACCTGCTCCGGCTTCCAGGTGCGGATACCCCAGATCAGGAAGCCGATCAGGAAGAAGGCCGACGGCGGCAGCAGCAGCAGGCCGTTACCGACGTACCAGCCGCCCTCGCTCGCCAGCGGCAGGATCTGCACGCCCATCAGCGAGCCGGAGCCGAACAGCTCGCGGATCACGCCGACCGCGACCAGGATGAAGCTGTAGCCCAGCGAATTGCCGAGCGCGTCGAAGAACGACGGGATCGGGGGATTCTTCATCGCATAGGCCTCGGCGCGGCCGAGGATGATGCAGTTGGTGATGATCAGCCCGACGAACACCGAGAGCTGTCGCGCGATGTCGTAGAGATAGGCGCGCAGCACCTGGTCTGCCACCACCACCAGCGATGCGATCACCGTCATCTGGACGATGATGCGGATGTTGCTGGGCGTGATGTTGCGCAGGAAGCTGATGAAGAAGCTCGACAGCGAACACACCGCGGTGAACGCCAGCGCCATGGTCACGGCCGTTTCGAGCTTGGCCGTCACCGCCAGCGCGGAGCAGATCCCGAGCACCTGGAGGATGATCGGGTTGTTGTCGAACACCGGCTCCTTGACCAGTCCCTTCAGATTGTCAGCCATACCGTTCAGCCTCGCGCGTTGCGCTCGATGAAGGGCTTGTAGCCCATTTCGGAAAACCAGAATTTCATGAGGTTGGAGACACCGTTGGAGGTCAGCGTCGCCCCCGACAGCGCGTCCACCTTGTGCTCCGAGCCTTCTCGCTGCGGGTCGACGCCGCCCTTGGTCAGGCGGAACGCCGCCTCGCCTTCATCGTTGTAGACCTCCTTGCCGACCCATTGCTCCTGCCACTCGGGGTTGGAGACCTCGCCGCCCAGACCGGGGGTCTCGGCATGGTCGTAGAAGGTGACGCCGGCGATGGTGTTGGCGTCGTCCTCCAGCGCCACGTAGGCGTACATGGTGGACCACAGCCCGTAGCCGGCGACGGGGAAGACGTAGTTGCGCACGTTGCCCTCGTCGTCGCGCACCAGATAGACGATGGCCTTCTTCGGAATGGCGCCGATGCCGGCGATGTCCTCGGCGCCGGACAGCGCGACGTTGCTGCCCGACTCCTTGGCCGCCGCGAACATGTCGTAGTTCTGCGGATCGACGCCCTGGACCTCCTCGCCCGTCTCCAGGTCGATGACCAGGGTCTCGATGCGGTCGTTGAACACCGCGTTGACGTCCATGCCCGGCTCGCGGAGCCCGACGACGGCGAGCACGTTGGCGCGCTGGTCGAGCAGCTTGTTGTGCTCCTGTAGCGGGCGCAGGGACACGGCCGCACCCGAGACCACGACCGCGCAGGCCATGCACAGCACCAGCGCCATGATGAAGATGTAGCTGCGTGAGTCCTTGTTCAGAGCCATGTCAGGTCGCCGTCAGAGTGCGCGCCTCGCGCCGGCGCATGTTCGCCTTGACGACGAAGAAGTCGATCAGGGGCGCGAAGATGTTGCCGAAGAGGATGGCCAGCATCACACCCTCCGGGAAGGCGGGATTGACCACGCGGATGAGCACCGTCATGAAACCGCACAGCGCGCCGAAGATCCACCGTCCCAGATTGGTATGGGATGACGACACCGGATCGGTGGCCATGAATACCGCACCGAACGCGAATCCGCCCATCGTGAAGTGCCAGTACCACGGCACGTTGAAGTAGGGACTGTCCTCGCCGCCGATGATGTTGAACAGCAGCACGGTCGCGATCAGGCCGCCGAACATGCCCAGCGTGATGCGGTAGTTGGCGATGCCGGTGAACATCAGGAAGACACCGCCGATGAGGATGGCAAGCGTCGATACCTCGCCCACCGAGCCCGGCAGCACGCCGATGAAGGTCTGCATCCAGCTGATGCCGCCGTCCTGCAGTCCGGCCACGCCGTTGTCGGCCGCCATCGACAGCGCGGTTGCCTGCGTGTAGCCGTCGGCCGCCACCCAGACCGAGTCGCCGGACTGCTGAGCGGGGTACCCGAAATAGAGGAAGGCACGGCCGACCAGGGCCGGGTTGAGGAAGTTCTTGCCGGTGCCGCCGAAGATCTCCTTGCCCACCACGACACCGAAGCTGATGCCCAGAGCCACCTGCCACAGCGGCGTGGTCGGCGCGAGGATCAGCGAGAACAGGACGGAGGTGACGAAGAAGCCCTCGTTGACCTCGTGATTGCGCACGCCCGCGAACAGGACCTCCCACAGACCGCCGACCAGGAACGTCACGAAGTAGATCGGTATCCAGTAGGTCAGTCCGTGGACGATGTTCGCGAGATGATTCGACGGGTCGTAGCCGAAGGGATCGATCACGAAATGACGGAAGCCCTCGAGCCCGTCCATGCCCATCGCCGCGAGCGCGGTGTTGGCCTGGAAGCCGACGTTCCAGGCCCCCATCAGGATGGCCGGGAAGGTCGCCAGCCAGACGTAGATCATCGTGCGCTTGAGGTCGATGCCGTCGCGCACGTGCGGGGCGCCACGGGTGACGTCCCCGGGCGAGTAGAAGAACGTATCCACCATCTCGTAGACGGCGTAATACTTCTCGAACTTGCCGCCCTTCGCGAAGAGCGGGTGCATGCGGTCGAGGAAGCCGCGAAGTCCCTTGCCAGCCATGGTCCTAGCCTTCCCGTTCGATGAGGTCGAGACTGGCGCGCAGATGCGGGCCGAAGTCGTACTTGCCGACGCAGACGAAGGACATCAGCGACACGTCCTCCTCGATCAGTTCGAGGGCGCCGAGCCCCTGCGCCACGTCGGTGTCGCGCACGAGGAGCGCGCGCAGCAGCGGTGTTGCCACGACATCCAGCGGCATCACCTTCTCGTAGTTGCCGATCGGCACCATCGCGCGCGGCGATCCGTTGGTCGAGGTGTTGAGATCGAAGTCGCGCGCACGCGCCGTCACCGACGACACGTAGGCGCGCGTGACCGAGAAGCGCTCGCCGAAGGGGTTGAGCCAGCCGAAGAGACGGCGCTCGTGGCCTTCCGGCAGCACCGAGATCTGGGTGTTGTAGCGCCCGAGGAAGGCCGCCCAGCCGGCGGCGCGACGGCCGTTCCAGACCGAGCCCGAGATGGCGCGCGCATCCATGTCCCGGAGTTCGCCGCGCAGCAGGTCGTCGATGCTGGCGCCGAGACGCGCGCGCACCAGGCGCGGCTTCTCCACGACCGAACCGCCGAGCGCGACGATGCGGTCGGTCCGGATGCGGCCCGTGGTGAACAGCGCGCCGAAGGCGATGACGTCCTGCGGCCCGATGTGCCAGTTCTGGCGCGCCATCGAGACGGGGTGCAGGAAGTGCATGTGGGTGCTCGGCAGCCCCGCCGGATGCGGTCCCTCGAACTCCGCCGTGCGGAAGCGATCGGATTCCGGCACCGGGATGTCGGCACCGGGCGCGGTGCAGATGTAGACCGGACCCTCGGTCAGGCGCGCCAGCACCTCGAGCCCAGCCTTGAACAGTGCCGGCTCCTCGTTGATCACGAACTGCGGGTCGGCAGCCAGCGGATTGGTGTCGATGGCGTTGACGAAGATCGCGGAGGCCTCGGCATCCACCGCCGGCACCTTGCCGAACGGCCGCGCGCGCAGCGCCGTCCACTGGCCGGAGGCGATCAGCGTCTCGCGCAGTGCCTTCGGGTCGGCGCTCGAGATGCGGCCGGCATCGATGGTGTCGAAGGTCTCGGCGTCATCGCCGTCGATGTCGATGACCACCGATTGCAGCGCGCGCCGCGCACCGCGGTTGATGGCGCGGACCGTCCCGGCGGCGGGCGCGGTGACGATCACGCCCGGGTTCTTCTTGTCCTCGAAGAGCGCCTGCCCGAGCTTGACGCGATCGCCTTCCTCGACCGACATGCTGGGCTTGAGCCCGACGTAATCGGGGCCGATGACCGCCACCGAGGAGACCCGGGCGCCTGCATCGACGCGTTGCTCGGGCTCGCCCGCCAGCCGCAGGTCCAGCCCTTTTCTGAGTTTTATGCGTTGCTTATCCACGGTGGGATACCCGCCTCTGCTCTGTTCGGAGTAGGGAAACCCGTGAAGTTTAACGGCTGCGCCGCACGACCATCCAGCGCGCGCAGGTGGACGTTCGACGTAGAGCGGCGCCCGCAGCGCCCGCGAGCCTAGTCGAACCGGGCTCTGGCGCCGGGCATGGCCTGCGCCATGCGGCGGGCCTCGGTGACCGCGCGCGCCGCCGCCCGGGGGGCTTCGACGCGCGCGATGTGGAAGAGCGCGTCGCCCTCGTGGACCAGCGGCAGTCCGGTTCCCCCGATGACGATGCCGTCGGTATGCGAGTAGACGGCGGTGTCGACACCGCCCACCGGATCGCCCACCCAGCCCACGCGCTGTCCCTCGGTCACCGCGTGACCGAGCCTGACCTGCGACCGCAGCACACCCGACATGGGCGCGCGCACCCAGGTGCTGCTGTGCGCCACCACCGGCTCCACCGGCAGCGCGCGGCGCATGTGCGACCGCAGCATGTCCATCTCGCGCAGCACGTTCATCACGCCGCGCACACCGATGCGGATCGCGACTTCGTCGAAACGCAGCGCCTCGCCGGCCTCGTACAGCAGCACCGGCTTGCCGTGGCCGGTGGTGTATTCGCGCAGCGTGCCGGCCGCGGGGGCCGAATCCAGCAGCAGCGGCGCACCGAAGGCGCGCGCCAGACGCTCGGTGGCGGCGTTGCCGAGATCGGCGCGGATCTGCGGCAGGTTCGGTCGCTGCAGCGCGCCGGTATGCAGGTCGATGCCGGCATCGGCGCGGTCGACCACCTCGGTGAGGAAGCGGTGCGCGATGCGCGCTGCCAGCGAGCCCGAGGGTGATCCCGGAAAGCTGCGATTGAGATCGCGCCGGTCCGGCAGATAGCGCGAGCGCTGCAGGAAACCCAGCACGTTGACCACCGGCACCGCCAGCAGCGTGCCGGCGAGATGCTTGATGGCGGGCAGCTCCAGCACACGCCGGATGACCTCGATGCCGTTGATCTCGTCGCCGTGCAGCGCAGCGGAGACGAACAGCACCGGCCCCGGCCGGCGCCCGTGGACCACGTGCACCGGCAGCGTCACCGGCGCGCTGGTGTACAGCGCGCCCAGATGCAGCGCGACCTGGCGGCGCGTGCCGGGCGCGATCCGCTGTCCGTCGATCTCGAAGTCGGTCGCGCGGCGCTGGCTCATGGATGCGCCTCAGCCGCGACCGCGGGTGCGGGTCCGGCCGGGCTTGGCGTGCGCCTCGAGGTGGGTGATGACCTGGTTGGCGATGTCGCGCCCGGTGGCGCGCTCGATGCCCTCCAGGCCCGGCGAGGAATTGACCTCGAGCACGACCGGCCCGTGGTTCGACCGGATGAGATCGACACCGCAGACATTGAGCCCCATCGACGCCGCCGCGCGCACGGCGGTGGAGCGCTCCTCGGGCGTGATGCGCACCATGCGCGCATTGCCGCCGCGGTGGATGTTGGAGCGGAACTCGCCCTCCTTGGCCTGACGCTGCATGGTGGCCACGACCTTGCCGCCGATGACGAAGCAGCGGATGTCCGCGCCCTTGGCCTCGGCGATGTATTCCTGGGTCAGGAAGTGCGCGTCGAGGCCGCGGAAGGCGTCGATGACACTCTCCGCCGCCTGCTTGGTCTCGGCCAGCACCACGCCGCGCCCCTGGGTGCCCTCGATCAGCTTGATGACCATGGGCGCACCGCCCACCAGGCTCATGAGGTCCTGGGTGTCGTCGGGCGAGTGCGCGAAGCCGGTCACCGGCAGGCCGATGCCCTTGCGCGCCAGCAGCTGCAGGCTGCGCAGCTTGTCGCGCGAGCGCGAGATGGCCACCGACTCGTTCTGGCAGTAGACGCCCATCATCTCGAACTGCCGCACCACCGCCGTGCCGTAGAAGGTGATGGACGCACCGATGCGCGGGATGATCGCGTCGAAGCCTTCCAGCCGCTTCCCGCGGTAATGGATCTCCGGCTTGTGCGGCACGATGTTCATGTAGCAGCGCAGCGCGTCGATGACCTCGACCTGGTGGCCGCGCGCTTCGGCGGCCTCGACCAGTCGCGAGGTCGAATAGAGACGACGGTTGCGGGAAAGGATGCCGATCTTCATGGGCGCCCCAGGAGGTAACTGGCTTGTGGGTCGACGACGAAATGCCCGGCCAGCGCGCTGCGCCCGACCAGCATGCGATAGCGTAAACCGCGACGGGCGGTGAGCGTGATCTCGACGTCGGCCGTGTACTCGCCCACCAGCAGTCGCGTGCGGATCACCGGCCGCAGCTCGCGGTGACCGCCGGCGTCGGTGATCCAGCGCTCGTCGAACAGCGGCGCGTGCGATTCCCGCGTCTGCCCCACCGCGCGGAAGCGCACCTCGTCGTTGCGCATGCGGATGTGGGTGGCGGCCAGCGCCGAACTGCGCGCGCCGGTATCCATCTTGGCGCGCACCGGCTTGCCGAGCAGGTCCGGAAGACTGACCCACTCGCGCCAGCCGACACGGACCGGATTTGGGTCGCCGCCGGGCGATCCCGTAGAATTTTCACTCATTTACCGCGACCCGCGCGGTCTGCGAGGTAGCATCATGTCCGAGACGGCACAGTCCTTCCGGGACTTCGACGAGTTCTATGCCTACTATCTCACCGAGCACGCCAATCGTGCCAACCGGCGTCTGCATTTCGTCGGCACCAGCCTGGCGCTGCTGACCCTCATCGCCGCCGCGGTGACCCTGAGCCCCGCCCTCATCCTGCTCGCGCTCATCATCGGCTACGGCTTCGCCTGGGTCGGTCATTTCTTCTTCGAGAAGAACCGGCCCGCGACCTTCACCTATCCGTGGCAGTCCTACAAGGGCGACTGGCGCATGTGGTGGGAAACCCTCACCGGCAAGATTCCCTTCTAGTTCTCGAAAACTTGTTCACCACAGATTTTTTTTCGGGTCCGGTGTGTGCTGACGGAGTCAGCGCCACCAGAAGAAGATCCCCTCAATCCGTGAAATCTGTGGTTCTGTCTTTGCTCCTGTCGTTCTGCCGAAGCTGAGGAATGGATCACTACGACGTCATCATCATCGGCGGCGGACACGCCGGTACCGAAGCCGCACTGGCTTCCGCGCGCAGCGGTGCGCGCACGCTGCTGCTGACGCAGAACATCGACACCCTCGGACAGATGTCGTGCAACCCGGCCATCGGCGGCATCGGCAAGGGGCACCTGGTGCGCGAGATCGATGCGCTGGGCGGCGCCATGGCGCGCGCCGCCGACGCCGCCGGCATCCACTTCCGCACCCTCAACGCCTCCAAGGGCGCCGCCGTGCGCGCCACCCGCGCGCAGGCCGATCGCGTGCGCTACCGCACCGCCATCCGGCGCATGCTCGAGCAGCAACCCGGGCTCGACCTGTTCCAGCAGGAGGTCACCGACCTGTGCATCGAGGGCGACCGTGTCACCGGCGCCGTCACCGCGGGCGGACTGACCTTCGGCGCACGCGCCGTGGTGCTCACCGCCGGCACCTTCCTCGCCGGACGCATCCATGTCGGCATGCAGCAGCAGACCGGCGGGCGCGCCGGCGACGCCGCCAGCACGCGCCTCGCCGAAAAGCTGCGCGAGGCCATGCCGCGCGTCGGCCGTCTCAAGACCGGCACGCCGCCGCGCATCGACGGTCGCTCCATCGACTGGTCGCAGACCGGCCTGCAGCCCGGTGACGAACCGCGGCCGGTGTTCTCCTTCCTGGGCACGCGCGCCGACCACCCGCGGCAGATGCCCTGCCACATCACGCGCACGCGGGCGGCCACGCACGACATCATCCGCGCCAACCTCGACCGCTCGCCGATGTTCGCCGGTGCCATCGAGGGCACCGGACCTCGCTACTGCCCGAGCATCGAGGACAAGATCCACCGCTTCGCCGACCGCGACAGCCACCAGATCTTTCTGGAGCCCGAGGGCCTCGACAGCACCGAGATCTACCCCAACGGCATTTCCACCAGCCTGCCCTTCGACGTGCAGATCGCCTTCGTGCGCACCATCGCGGGCCTCGGGCAGGCGCGCATCACCCGCCCCGGCTACGCCATCGAGTACGACTACTTCGACCCGCGCGATCTGTCGCGCAGCCTCGCCACCAGCGCCGTCGAGGGGCTCTACTTCGCCGGCCAGATCAACGGCACCACCGGCTACGAGGAAGCCGCCGCACAGGGTCTGCTCGCCGGCATCAACGCCGCGCGCGCGACCAGGGGCGAAGCGCCCTGGATCCCACAACGGCACGAGGCCTATATCGGCGTGCTGGTCGACGATCTCACCACCCGCGGCACCACCGAGCCGTATCGCATGTTCACCTCGCGCGCCGAGCACCGCCTGCTGCTGCGCGAGGACAACGCCGACACGCGGCTGACCCCGACGGGACGCGAGCTCGGCCTGGTCGACGACACCCGCTGGGCGGCCTTCGAGACCAAGCGCGACGCGGTCACCCGCGAGCGCGAGCGGCTGGAAGGCACCTGGCTCAAGCCGCACGAGCTGGCGGACGAGACCTTCGTGGCCGCGCTCGGCCCGGCGCCCGGGAACGGCCGCACCTCGCTGGCCGACCTGCTGCGGCGCCCCGAGGTCGGCTTCGACACCCTGACGGCGCTGGGGCTCGCCGATCCCGGCATCGATGAAGCGGTCGCGCAGCAGATCGCCATCGACGTGCGCTACGCCGGCTACATCGAGCGTGCCCAGGCCGAAGTCCGGCGCATGGAGCGGGCCGAGAACACGCCCCTGCCCGCGGATCTCGATTTCAGTGCGGTGTCGGGGCTTTCCAACGAGGTGCGCCAGAAACTCGCCGAGCATCGCCCCGAGACGCTGGCGCAGGCCGGGCGCATCCCCGGCATCACGCCCGCCGCGACCTCACTGCTGCTGGTGCACCTCAAGAAGCGCGGCCAGCTCGCGAAAAGCGCCTGAGCGCGTCGGCTGCGCCGGCCCCTCCGGAACCGTCGCAACCGCCCGCGAGCGGGAGCGCGCAGACTATATACAGGGGACAGTGTATATACAGGGGACAGTGTACTTATTTCCTGCGGGAAACGAGCACGCTGTCCCCTCGCGTTTTGTCCCGGCAATTATCCCCCGCTGGTTTCGTGACCCGGGATACCGCTCCCTGTTGCCTGCGCCGTGCCTTCCACTGCACCGGAATACCGCGCGCGACCGGGCCGGGCATGCGGAGGGGTGCGGCGTCAGAACGGCCAGATGCGGGGGATCAGCAGGACCGCCACGGTACCGATGATGAGATTCAGCGGCAGCCCGACGCGCGTGAAGTCGAGGAAGCGGTAGTTGCCGGGACCGGCCACCATGAGATTGGTCTGATACCC
The DNA here is from genome assembly GCF_023145115.1 of Algiphilus sp. Lineage (NCBI taxonomy): Bacteria > Pseudomonadati > Pseudomonadota > Gammaproteobacteria > Nevskiales > Algiphilaceae > Algiphilus > Algiphilus sp. The sequence continues at coordinate 33,706 of NZ_JAGLEJ010000038.1, read as the reverse complement.
CAGCGGCGTCGCGAAGCTGGCCGACGCGGCCAGCATCACCGTGACGACGAAGGGCTCCAGCGCCAGTCCGAGGCCCTCCGCCGCCGCCACCGCGATCGGGAACATCAGCAGCGCGGCCGCGTTGTTGGTGATCATCTCGGTCATCACCAGCGTCATGGCATAGGTCAGCGCCAGCAGCACCCAGGGCCGGTCGCCGGCTAGCGCCAGCGCGCTGCTGGCAATGGTCGACGACGCACCGGTGACCGCCAGCGATTCGCCCAGCGCGAAGGAGCCGGCAATGACCAGCAGGACCTGGATGTCGACGCTCTTGCGCGCGCCGGCCACGCTCACGCAACCGAAGGCGAGCATGGCGCCGGCGCCGATCAGCGCCGCGGTGAGCATGTCGAGCAGGCCGGTGGTGGCGGTCACGACGATGGCACCGAGCACGGCCCAGGCGGCTGCGGCGCGCTCGTAGCGCGGCGGATCCTCGCCGTGCTGGCTGATGAGCAGGAAATCCGGCGAGTAGCGATTGCGATCCACCCACACCGGCCGCGCCTCCAGCAGCAGCGTGTCGGCCGGGCGCAGGCGCACCTCGCCGAGCCCGCCGCGCAGGCGCTTGCCGTCACGCGCCATGGCCACGACGGAGGCGCCGTAGTAGGTGTGGAAGCGCGATTCGCGCAGGGTCTGGCCGATCAGCGGGCAGCGCGCCGACAGCACCACCTCGACCAGCTTGCGCTCGGGATACTGCTGCGCGATGGCGGCATCGGCCTCGCGCACCGACTGCAGACCCTTGATCCGCTGGAGATCGAGCACCGACGAGACATCGCCGGCGAAGACCAGCCGGTCCGCGGCCTGCAGGCGCTCCTCGGTGTTCACCGCGGGCACCACGCTGCCGTCGCGCACGATCTCCACCAGGAAGACCTTGCCGAGATTGCGCAGACCCGCTTCGCCGATGGTGCGGCCGACCAGCGGGCCGTCAGCGAGCACATCCATCTCCACGGTGTACTCGCGCGGATTCTCGAAGGGGCTGCTGGCGCTGTCGCGATCCGGCAGCAGGCGCCCGCCGACCAGCAGCAGATAGAGCATGCCGATGAGCGCGCACGGCACGCCGATCCAGGCCAGCTCGAAGAAACCGAGACCACGGCCGCCGTCGGCCAGCCATTTGCCGTTGACCACGAGGTTGGTGGATGTTCCCACCAGCGTGCACATGCCGCCGAGGATGGCGGCGTAGCTGAGCGGAATCATGAGCCGCGAGGCCGATACCCGGTTGCGCCGGGCCCAGCCGGTGATCACCGGCAGGAAGGTCGCCACCACCGGCGTGTTGTTGATGAAGGCCGACAGCCCCGCCGTGGGCAGCATGATCTTCAGCTGGGCGCGCCGCACACCGGCGCCGTTGCCCAGCCAGCCGCGCGACGCCAGATCGATGGCGCCGGTCTCGCGGAGCCCGGCCGCGACCACGTACATGGCCGCCACCGTGATCATGCCGGCATTGGAAAAGCCCGAGAGCGCCTGATCGGGTGTCAGCACACCGAAGGCAAGCAGCGCCACCATGCCGCTGATCACCGCCAGCTCCGGGCGCATGCGCTCCGAGGCCAGCAGTACCAGAACGCTCACGATCACCGCTACGGCGAACCAGCCCTGCCAGCCCATCGTCCTTCATTCCCGGTCGCTTGTAATGGGCGAGAGACTAGCAGGATGCGTGCCGCATAAGCCATTTCGCGAATAGCAAGATCGCTGGATATTCCGGGCCGATCTAATGGGCGCCCGGGGCGACGAGCGATGACGGACCGGGCGCCCGTCCCGCCCTGCACGCTGCACCGCTCGCCGGAGGGCGGACGAGACCGGCGACGCGATGCGTGCGCGGCCATCGGCAGGCATCATCCCGCGAGCCGCGTGCATCGCCATCGCCAACCGGCCATCACCGGATCGGCATAATCAGGACGCCATGCCCGACCAGCCCATGATCACTGCCGAGCAACTGCGGCACAGCTACCCCGGAAGCGGCGAGGTGCTGGCCGGCATCGACCTGACGCTGGCGCGCGGCGAGATGGCCTTCCTCACCGGCCCGTCCGGTGCCGGCAAGTCGACGCTGCTCAAGCTCATCGCCTGCCTGGAGCGGCCGCGCTCGGGGCAGCTTCGCGTCGGCGGGGTGGATGTGCGGCGTCTGCCACGCCGGCGGGTGGCGGCCTTCCGGCAGCGCATCGGCATCGTGTTCCAGAACTACAGCCTGCTCACCGACCGCCGCGTGTTCGAGAACGTGGCGCTGCCCCTGGTCATTCGCGGGCTGCACCCGCGCGACATCGCGCGGCGGGTGCGGGCCGCGCTCGACGCCGTGGACCTGCTGGGCCACGAACGCGCCTATCCGTTGACCCTCTCGGGCGGTGAGCAGCAGCGCGTGGCGATCGCGCGCGCCATCGTGGCCAAACCGGAGCTGCTGCTCGCCGACGAGCCCACCGGCAACCTCGATCCGGCACTGTCCGCCGAGATCATGGCCCTGTTCCGGCGTTTCAACGAGGTCGGCGTGAGCGTGCTCATCGCCTCGCACGCGCTCGATCTGGTGCGCCGCCTGCCGGTGCGCGAGATCGCGCTCGCCGACGGCCGCCTGGAGGACGTGGCGTGAGTCGCGCCAGCGGCCAGCCGCCGGCGCCGAAACGCTGGGCAGCGGCCCACGGCCGCGCCTGCTTCGACAGCCTGGGGCGGCTCTGGCGCCAGCCGCTGGCGAGCCTGCTGTCCATCGCGGTGCTGGGGCTGACGCTGGCACTGCCCACGGCCCTGCAGGTCCTGCTGCACAACCTCGACGGCCTCGGCGCCGGCTGGCAGCAGGGGGTGCGCATCAGCGTGCTGCTGGCCGACGACGCCGGCGACGAACGCCTGGGCACCCTCGCCGGCCGCATCGGCGCGCGCGGCGACGTGGCACGCGTCGAGGCCCTGACCGCCGACGAGGCGCTGGCCGAGTTCGAGCGCGAGTCGGGCCTCGCCGACGCCGTCGCACTGCTGCCGGACAATCCGCTGCCGGCGACGCTGACCGTGACCCCGGCCGACGGGCTGGCGGCGGACAAGGTGCAGGCGCTGCGCGACGCGCTCGCCGGGCTGGACGGCGTCGACGAGGTGCTGCTCGACACGCAGTGGCTGCAGCGGCTGTCGGCGCTGCTGGCCCTGCTCGAGCGCGCGGTGCTGATCTTCGCGGGCGCGCTGGGTGCGGCGGTGCTGGTCATCGTCGGCAACACCATCGGCCTGGAGGTGGCATCGCGGCGCGAGGAGATCGAGGTCATGAAGCTGGTGGGCGCGCCCGACGCCTTCATCCGGCGCCCTTTCCTCTACAGCGGCCTCTGGTACGGGCTGATCGGCGGACTGGTGGCGCTGGTGCTGGTGGGGATCGCGCTGCTGGCACTGGATGGTGCGGTGGCGCGGCTGGCGGGCGCCTACGGCAGTGCCTTCACGCTGACCGGGCCCGATACCGCGACCACGCTGAGCGTCATCGCCGGCGGCTGCGTGCTCGGATGGATCGGCGCCCTGATCGCGGTGGGGCGCCGGCTGCGCGCCATCGAGCCCGCCTGAGCCGGGGTGCGCACCGCGGATCGGCGCGGATGCCACAATGCCCCGAGCCCGCGCCATGGACGGGAACCATTCAGCCGCTTAGCAGTCTCATGAAGCGACTGCTAAACTGCTGTGCCGTAAGGGAGCACTGCCATGTCCACTGCCACTGCACTGACCGTCTACGGTAATCGCCTGCCCGCGCTGCAGTCGGGCAGCCTCGATGCCTACATCGCGGCCGTGCGCGACATCCCGGTCCTCGAGGCCGACGACGAGCGCCGCCTGGCCGAGCAGCTCCGCGACCGCAGCGATCTGCAGGCCGCGCAGGCCCTGGTGCTGTCCAATCTTCGCCATGTCGTGCACATCGCGCGCGGCTACCTCGGCTACGGCCTGCCCATGGCCGATCTCATCCAGGAAGGCAACGTCGGCCTCATGAAGGCCGTCAAGCGCTTCGACCCGGAGGTCGGCGTGCGCCTGATCTCCTTCGCGGTGCACTGGATCAAGGCCGAGATCCACGAGTTCATCCTGCGCAACTGGCGCATCGTCAAGGTGGCCACCACCAAGGCGCAGCGCAAGCTGTTCTTCAACCTGCGCCGCGCCAAGCAGCGCCTGGGCTGGATGAACGCCGAGGAGGTCCGCAACGTCGCCGCCGACCTCGACGTACGGCCCGAGGACGTGCTGGCCATGGAGTCGCGCCTTTCCGGCACCGATCTCTCCTTCAACCTGTCGGCCGACGACGACGAGACCTACGCACCGGAGCAGTGGCTCACCGACCACAGCGCCGACCCGGTCGAGGACATCGTCGAGAACGAATGGCAGTCCCGTCAGGAGGGCCGCCTGCGCACCGCGCTGAAAGGCCTCGACGACCGTGCCCGCGACATCATCGCCAGCCGCTGGCTCCACGGCGAGGCCGAGAAGCAGGGCCTGCAGACCCTCGCCGACAAGTATGGCGTCTCGGCCGAGCGCATCCGCCAGATCGAGGTCGCCGCGATGAAGAAGCTGCGCGGGGCCATCGCCGAGTAATCCGCGCCCAGCGCTCCCCTCATCCCCGGCCCTTCTCCCACATGGGGAAAGGGGGGGGGAGTGGTTTCGTCGATCCCGCCTCGCCTCCGAGGCACCGCCACCACGATCCCCTCTCGACCACCCTCGGGAGAGAGGGCCAGGGTGAAGGGTGCCGGCGTCAGCCGGCGGTAGCCCCGGCACGATCCACGAAGTCGAGAATGGCGTCGGTGCGCTCGCGCATCAGCGCCGGATCGCCGCGCGACTCGACGTTGAGGCGGATCAGCGGCTCGGTATTGGACATGCGCAGGTTGAAGCGCCAGTCGGCGAACTCGACCGACAGTCCGTCGGTGCGGTCGACGGTCCCGCTGCCGTCGTTGAAGGCATCTTCCACGGCCCGGATGACCGCCGCGGGATCGTCGACGGTCCGATTGATCTCGCCGCTGGCCGGATAGGCCGCCATGCAGTCCGCCACCAGCGCCGACAGCGGCCGCCCCTCGCGCGCGACGAGCTCGGCCACCAGCAGCCACGGGATGTTGCCGTTATCGCAGAAGGCGAAGTCGCGGAAGTAGTGGTGTGCGCTCATCTCGCCACCGTAGATGGCGTTCTCGGCCCGCATGCGCTCCTTGATGAAGGCATGGCCGGTCTTGGACTGCACCGGCACGCCGCCGGCGTTGCGCGCGGTCTCGATGGTGTTCCAGGTCAAGCGCGGATCGTGGATGACCCTGGCGCCCGGCTCCTTCGCGAGCATGGCCTTGGCCAGCAGGCCGACGATGTAGTAGCCCTCGATGAAGTTGCCGCCCTCGTCGAACAGGAAGCAGCGATCGAAATCGCCGTCCCACGCGACGCCGAAGTCGGCACCGTGCGCGCGCACGGCGTCCGCCGTGGCGGCACGGTTCTCGGGCAGCAGCGGGTTGGGTATGCCGTTCGGAAACGCGCTGTCCGGCTCGTGGTGGACGCGGATGAATTCGACCGGCAGATGCGGCGCCAGCGCGTCGATGACCAGTCCGGCGGTGCCGTTGCCGGCATTGACGATGATCTTCAGCGGCGGCAGCGCGCGGTCGGCGAGATAGCTCAGCAGATGGCGGACGTAATCCTCGCGGTGCGGCCAGCGCACGGTCTCGGCCGGCCCGTCCGGGCAGCGCTCGGTGCCGGCCTCGACCAGCGCCTCGATGTCGCGCAGGCCGGTGTCGCCACTGATCGGGCGCGCGCCCGCCCGCACCAGCTTCATGCCGTTGTAGCCCAGCGGGTTGTGGCTGGCCGTGACCATGATCCCGCCGTCGAACTGATAGTGGAAGGTTGCGAAGTAGACTTCCTCGGTGCCACAGAGACCGATATCGGCGACCGACTTGCCGCGGCTGGCGAGACCGAGCGCGATGGCCTCCTTGAGATCGCCGGTGGAGTCGCGCACATCGCCGCCGAGCACGTAGCGATCACCGCCGAGGGTATCGGCCAGCGCAATGCCGAGGCGGTACGCGATGTCGCGGTTGAGGTCTTCCGGCACGCGGCCGCGGATGTCATAGGCCTTGAACGAGGCGAGCGCCATGCGAGGGGTCCTGGATCAGTCGGATGATCGGCCCGGGACGCGGCGCGCCCGGCCGGAGGCGCCGGCTCGGCCGCCGGCACCGGGATTGTGCCCTGATCGCGCCGCCGGCGCGGGCCGGAACACTAGTCCGCCTCGACTCGCAGATGCCCGTCGCGGGCCATGGTCAGGTCGACCGCCAGTCGGTGCTCCGACCAGCCATGCACGGTGTCGCGGGCAACGACGTAGACCGTGCTCACGTCTTCGGGTACGTGCACGTCGCGCAGGCCGCGCGTGAACGGCTGCTCCTCGACGTGCGGGTGGTGAAGGACGCGTTCGCCGAGCACGTTGCCGGCACCGTCCACGACGCGCCAGTTGTCGGCGTAGTGATCCCAGCCGGTGTCGGCGTGGCGCAGGGTCACGAGCACCGTCCAGCGACCGTCGCCGGCATCATGGAACTCGGCCGCCACCACGGTCACGGGCCCCGCGTGCGCGGACCCGAGTGCGACGAGCGCGAGCAGGGCCGAGGCGATGGCGCCACGAATGGACATGCGGATCATGGGGCGGCCCTCCGGGGCACTGCGACCCCGGATCCGCCGCAACAATCGCGCCAGACGCCCTCGCGACGCGAACGCCGCTCAGTTCACGAAGCGGAGCTCGACGCCGACGCCCACGATCCAGCTCGAGACATCGGTGTCCATCCCGCCCGACTCGCCGTCGCCCAGCGAGTACAGGGCGGAAATGCCGATCCCGATGTTCTCCGCGACGGCGAGGACACCGGTCGCCTCGATGCCGTAGCTGTCCGTGCTGTCGCCGTTGCTGTAGTCGGCGGTCAGCGCGAGCCGGCCTGATTCCGACGTGCGCTCGACGCCCACCGCCAGACCGGTCGAATCCGAATCATCGCCGTCGTCGGAATCCGAGCGCGCGTAGTTGGCGGCAATGACCAACTGCGCTGCGCCGTAGCGGCCGGCGCGATAGCCGAGTCGGAAGCTGGTGACATTGACGTCCTGGTCCTCCAGCCCCACCGGGCGTCCGTTGAACTCGAAGTCGCCGAGTTCGCCGACGAGATAGCCCATCCCGAAGAACGCACCGGCCTCGTCGAGAAAATAGGTGGCCGACAGCGCCAGCTGCGAGACGTCCGCCGTGAGCTCGTCGCCGGATCCTTCCTCGTAGGTCGAGCCGCCGATGCCGTAGGCCGCCGAGCCCCGGAATTCCCCCGCGTGAGCAGCGCCCGCCGCGGCGATCAGCGCCGCCGCCGTCATGATGTGCTTCATGCCTTCCCCCGAAGTGCCGGACCGATCGTGATCGCGGCGGCGGCCCTCCCTCGGCACCGACGACCGCACCGGAGGCAAGTCTACGCAACCCTACTTGCGGGTTCGTTGCGAAAAGCGGTCAATCGAGCCGCTTGTGCCAGAACACCAGCGGCTTCTGCGTCTCCTCGGCGTCACCGATGTCGGTCCAGCCAAAGTGGCAGACCATGTCGTCCATGCGCTGGTAGCCGAGTCGCTGCCAGAAGGCATCGTTGGGCACGTGGCCCGGCGGCCGCGCGGGGTGATCGTCGGGACGCTGCACGGCGCAGAAACAGCAGCGCGGGCGGCCGAGCCCACGGGCATGGGCCTCGCGGATCTCGAAGAAGCGGCGCCCGAGCCCGTAGCCGCGATACTCGGGCAGCACCACCGACTCGCCGAAGTAGAGGATGTCGCCCGGCCGGTCGCCGCGCGCCAGCCAGGGCGCCTGCATCTCGGTCTCGGCCGCTTCCATGGGGATGGCCGTGCTGGCACCGATCACCGCGTTGCCATCACGCGCCAGCGCGATCACGCTCGCAGGCTCGGCGAGGTAGAACTCGAGGTACTCGGTTTCGTAGGCCAGCGTGCCGTCGTAGAGGTACGGCCACTCCGCGAACACCTGCATGCGCAGTGCGGCGATGGCTTCGAGATGGGGCCGGGCTTCCGCGCCCTTCAGGATCTCGGTGCGCAGCTCAGGCGACGCCATGCCAGACCGCGACGTAATGGTCGACGAGCAGGGCGGTGAACAGCGCCATCAGATAGACGATGGAGTATCCGAAGGTGCGCATGGGCAGCCCCGGCTGCGGCGCGAACTTCATGCGCAGCGCATAGGCCAGGAAGATGCCGCCGAGCACCAGCGCGGCGAGCAGATAGATGAACCCGGACATGCCGGTGACGAAGGGCAGCATGGTCACCGCCACCAGCAGAATGGTGTACAGCAGCACCTGCGTGCGCGTGTAGGCGATGCCGTGCGTCACCGGCAGCATGGGAATGTCCACCTGCGCGTACTCGTCGCGGCGCTCGATCGCCAGCGCCCAGAAATGCGGCGGCGTCCACACGAACACGATGAGGAACAGCAGCAGCGCGTGCGGGTCGATGGTGCCGGTCACCGCCGCCCAGCCGAGCACCGGCGGCGCCGCGCCGGCGGCACCGCCGATGACGATGTTCTGCGGTGTCGCGCGCTTGAGGTAGAGCGTGTAGATACCGGCGTACCCCACCAGCGTGAACAGCGTCAGCCACGCGGTCAGCGGATTGATGAGCACGTAGAGGAGCGCGAAGCCGAGCGCACCGATGACGGCGGCGAAGATCCCGGACTCGAGCATCCCCAGATGACCGGTGACCAGCGGTCGCCCGCAGGTCCGCGCCATGCGGGCGTCCACCTGGCGGTCGAGGATCTGGTTGAGGGCGGCGGCGGACGCAGCCATCAGCGTGATGCCGATGGACCCCCACACCAGCACGCCGGCGGCGACCATCCCGGGGCTGGCCAGCAGCATGCCGACGATGGCCGTGAAGGTGATGAGCATGACCACACGCGGCTTGCACAGCGCGTAGTAGTCCGCCAGGCGCGAACGCGTGGCCTCGGGCAGCTTCTCGGTGACGGCAGCGGCTGCGCTTCTCATGCGGCGACCTCCCGGGGCGCGCGCCAGACGGTATGAACGGTCGCGATCATGCACAGCAGCAGGATCGCGGCACCGGCGTTGTGCGCGGTCGCCAGCCCCAGCGGAAGATGCAGCAGCACGATGCCGACGCCGATGCCGAGCTGCAGCACCAGCGCGGCGCCGAGCGCGGCACCGAGCGCGCGCAGCGGCCCGCTCGCGCGCAGCACGAGCAGCAGGGCCAGTGCCGCCACGATCAGGGTCACGCCCACGGCCCAGAGCCGGTGCACGACGTGGATGGCCGTGCGCGCGGGATGTTCGAGTACGCCATATTCGTAATTTTGCCCGATCCCGCGCCAGAGTACGAAGCCCTCGGCGGGATCCATGGCCGGGAAATACTGGCCGTCGTGGCAAGTCGGGAACTCCGTGCACGCCATCGCCGCGTAGTTCGTGGACACCCAGCCGCCGAGCGCGATCTGCAGCGCCACCGCCGCCAGCGCGGCCAGGACCAGCGCGCGCGCACCCGACGGTGCGGGCATCCGCGGTTGCGGGCGCTGCGACAGCCAAAGCCAGCACAACAGCCCCAGCGTGCTCATCCCGCCGATGAGATGCGCAGTGACCACGAGCGGCTTGAGCAGCAGGGTAACGGTCCACATGCCGAGCGCCCCCTGGAAGCCCACCAGCAGAAGCAGGGCCGTGCTCGCCCCCATCGGCAGTCCGTCGCGGCGGCCGCGCCAGGCCAGAACGGCCAGGCCGAGGATGAGCAGCCCGAGGATACCGGCGATGTAGCGGTGACCCATCTCGATCCAGGCCTTGGCCGTATCCACCGGCGCATGGGGGAAGCCTTCCTGCGCGGCCGCGATGTGCGCTTCCGTGCTGGGCGCGCCGAGCTGGCCGTAGCAGCCCGGCCAGTCCGGGCATCCCAGCCCGGCATCGGACAGGCGCACGAATGCGCCGAACACGACCACGCACAGCGCGAGCAGCGTGCCGGCACCGGCCAGGCGCCGGAAGATGCGGGAACGGTCCATGGGCGGCTATCCGATCTGCGATGCGCGCAGCAGGCGGACGATGTCCTTGCGCAGCGGCTTGGGTTCGATGTCGCGCGGATAGCGCATCATGAAGTTGCCGTGCGGGTCGACCAGATGCAGCTGCCCCGGGACCGGCGTGCCGCCCGCTTCCGGAGCGAACAGCTCGGCCGCAGCGCCGTCGGGGTCGATCGCGATGGTGAGATCCGGGTGGGCCGCATCGAGCAGGGCGTGCAGCGCGTCCAGATCGGTATCCGGCGGCACGATCAGGACGCGGTCCAGCCGCTTCATCCGGGTATTCAGCGACAGCCGCATCTGGCGCGTCATGAGCAGGCGCTCGGCGCATTCGCGCGCGCAGGTGCCATCGTCGAACACGACCAGGCTCCACAGCGTGTCCAGCGTCACGGCCTCTCCGTCGGCATCGCGCAGGGCAATCTCGCCGGCGGGCCGGGGCGGCTGCACGAGCAGGCCGCGATTGGTGGTGTCCTGGGGAATGAGTTCCGGCATCGCGAAGTACAGCAGGTACGACGCTGCCACGGGCAGCGCGAACAGCAGCGCGATGAGCAGGAAGATGCGGCGCCCGCGCCTGCGGGCATTGTCGGGACTAGCAGTCATCCTCATTTCCAGTTGACGACGACGAAAATCACCAGCAGCGCGGCGGCGAAACCGAACCACTGCACGGCGTAGCCGAGGTGAACCTCGGGCTCGAGATGGTCCGGCGCCCACTCGCGCAGGAAGCCATCGGGCGCCTGCGGGTCGAGCAGCAGCAGCCCGCTGGCGAGCCGGCCGTCGAAGCGGCAGCGAAGCTCGTCGTGAGCGGGATACTGAACGCGTTCCGGCGATGCCTCCGAATCGCAGAGCGCGTTGCCGACCGCAAGGCCGGCTTGGGGAAACGGCCGCCACAGGCCGCTCACCGTGCGCTCGCGGCCGTCGACACCGACGTCGGGCCGACGATCACGCCCCGGGTCCGGAATCCATCCGCGGTCGACAAGGATAATGCCTCCGCCCGCCCTGCGCAGCGGCGTCCATACCCGGAGCCCGGGTTCGCGCTCGCGGATCTGATTGTCGAGCAGGAACTGCGGCGCCGCGAGGTAGTGCCCCCGCACCCGCACGTGAGCGGGCGCGTCGTCTGCCGGCGGCGCCGGTACCGCCAGGGCTTCCGGCGGCGCGGCGGCAGCGGTGGCGAAGTCGCGCTGCAGGTCGCGCTTCTGCTCCGCGCGATCGAGTTGCCAGAAGCCCAGCCGCACCATTACCGCGAGCAGGATCAGCGTGACCAGCCACGCCCACCACGGTGGACGAAAGCGCACGCTTCCGGGCGTGACGGCGCCATCACGCATACACTGCTCCGTCACCCGTCGACAATCCCGGCATGGACGCGCGCGCCCTCATCATCATCCTGCTCCTTGCTGTCGTGCTGACCATGGGCACGAGCATGGTGTTCCTGGTGCGTGACGACACCTCCCGGCGCCGCACGCTCAATGCGCTGAAGCTGCGCATCGTGCTGTCCATCACCCTCATCGTGGTGTTCATCATCTCCGTGGCGATGGGCTGGCTGCAGCCCAACGCGCTCTGACCGGCGCCCCGCAACGACAAGCTCCGCAACGACAAGGGGCGGAGCGCTTCGCGCCCCGCCCCCCGACGGTTCGACGGTCTTCGGTTGAGTATCAGACGACGTACACGAAGACGAACAGGCCGAGCCACACCACGTCGACGAAGTGCCAGTACCAGGCCACGCCCTCGAAGCCGAAGTGGTTCTCCGCCGAGAAGTGGCCCTTCATCAGCCGCAGCGTGATGATCAGCAGCATCAGCGTGCCGAGTGTCACGTGCATGCCGTGGAATCCGGTCAGCATGAAGAAGGTCGCGCCGTAGATTCCCGACTCCATCGTGAGATTGAGATCGTTGTAGGCGTGCAGGTACTCCTCGACCTGGAAGAAGAGAAAGACGACGCCGAGCGCCACCGTCGCCCACATCGCGAGGATGCACTTCAGGCGATGGTTTTCCTTGATGGCGTGATGCGCGATGGTGATCGTCACGCCCGAGGTCAGCAGGATCAGCGTGTTGATGAAGGGCACGTCCCAGGCCGGGATGGTGCTGAAGGCACCACCCAGATCGCCCGGCCCGTTGCTCGGCCAGGCGGCCTCGAAACCGGGCCACACGAAGAGATTGGTCGAGAGGTTGTTGCCCTCCCCCGAGAGCCACGGCAGCGACAGCGCGCGCGCGTAGTAGAGCGCGCCGAAGAAGGCGGCGAAGAACATCACCTCGGAGAAGATGAACCAGCCCATGCCCCAGCGATAGGTCATGTCGACCTGGGCGCCGTACTTCCCGCTCTCCGATTCGTCGATGATCTTCCAGAACCACGCGAAGATCATGGCCAGCGACAGCGCGAGCCCGGCGAAGAAGGAGATGGACAGGCCGTTGCCGTACTCGATGAGCTGGATGACGCCGATCAGGAACAGCGTCAGGCCGGCGGTCAGCGCGAAGGGCAGCCAGCTCGGGGCCGGGACGAAGTAGTGGTCTTTCGAGGAGGCGGTGTTGCTGGACATCGAAGGAATCCCCCGGAGGTGTTATCGGGCCTTGGCGGCAGCCGTATCGGTCAGTTCGAAAAGGGTGTAGGACATCGTGACGGTGTCGACCTCGGCCGGCAGCTCCGGATCGACGGTGAAGACCACCGGCATCTCGCGGCTCTGCCCAGCCCCGAAGCTCTGCTGGTCGAAGCAGAAGCAGGCCGTCTTGTGCACGTAGCGCGCCGCCTTGTAGGGCAGCACCGACGGAACCGCCTGCACGGTCTTGGCCTGCTGCTCAAGGTTCTCGGCGAGCACGCGGGCGGTCACGAATTCGCCGGGATGCAGCTCGATCCGCTCGGTGACGGCGTCGAAAGCCCACGGTGCGCTGGCGTTCACGGTGGTCACGATCTCTACCGTGACGGTGCGCGAGGTATCCACCGCGGAGCCGGTCGCGCGCTCGCTGCTGGCCGCGAACGCGTCGCTGCTGCGCCCGTTGAGCCCGGTGACATCGCAAAGCACGTCGTACAGCGGCACCAGCGCAAAGCCGAACACGAACATTGCGCACACGGTGCCGATGAGCTTCAGCACGTGCATCCGGTTGCTCTTGCGCTCAGCCATGCGTCACCTCAACGCACCGACATCGAGATGAAGAAGGCGACGTACACCCCGACCACGAGCGCCAGCAGGAGCAGCGCGGTCCGGATGTTGCGTCGACGCTGGGCGGGATCCCGGGCCATCAGGCGTGCGCCGCGACTTCCTTGTCGTCGACTACCGGCGGCTCCTCGAAGGTGTGATAGGGCGCCGGGCTGGGCACCGTCCACTCGAGGCCGTGCGCACCCTCCCAGGGACGCGCCGGAGCCGGCTCGCCGACGCCGCGCATGCACTGGATCATGTTCCAGATGAACACGAACTGCCCGATGAAGAAGGCGAAGGCGCCGATCGACGAGATGACGTTGAAATCGGTGAACTGCACCGCGTAGTCGGGAATGCGCCGGGGCATGCCGGCGAGCCCCAGGAAGTGCTGCGGGAAGAACAGCACGTTGATCCAGATCGCCGACCACCAGAAGTGGAACTGACCGAGCTTCTCGTTGTACATCACGCCGGTCCACTTCGGAATCCAGTAGTAGATGGCGCCGAGGATCGCGAACACCGCACCCGGCACCAGCACGTAGTGGAAGTGCGCCACCACGAAGTAGGTGTCGTGGTACTGGAAGTCGGCCGGCGCGATCGCGAGCATGAGCCCCGAGAAGCCGCCGATGGTGAACAGGAACACGAAGCCCAGCGCGAACAGCATGGGGGTCTCGAAGGTCATCGAGCCGCGCCACATGGTCGCGATCCAGTTGAACACCTTCACGCCGGTGGGCACCGCGATGAGCATGGTGCTGAACATGAAGAACAGCTCGCCGGCCAGCGGCATGCCCACCGTGAACATGTGGTGCGCCCAGACGATGAAGCTCAGGAAGGCAATGGCCGCGGTGGCGTAGACCATGGACGCGTAGCCGAACAGGGTCTTGCGCGCGAAGGTCGGAATGATGGTCGAGACGATGCCGAATGCGGGCAGGATGAGGATGTACACCTCGGGGTGCCCGAAGAACCAGAAGATGTGCTGGAACATCACCGGGTCGCCGCCGCCGGAGGCGGTGAAGAAGCTGGTGCCGAAGTAGCGGTCGGTCAGCAGCATGGTGACCGCACCGGCAAGGACGGGCATGACGGCAATCAGCAGATAGGCGGTGATCAGCCAGGTCCAGACGAACAGCGGCATCTTGAGCAGGGTCATGCCCGGTGCGCGCATGTTCAGGATCGTCACGACGACATTGATCGCACCGGTGATGGAACTGATGCCCATGAGGTGGATCGAGAAGATCAGGAACGGGAAGGCCTCGCCCGTCTGCAGCACCAGCGGCGGATACATGGTCCAGCCGGAAGCCGGTGCACCGCCGTCCATGAAGAGGGTCGACAGCAGCATGCCGAAGGCGAACGGCAGGATCCAGAAGCCCCAGTTGTTGACGCGCGGCAGGGCGAGATCCGAGCAGCCCACCATCATCGGCACCATCCAGTTGGCGAGGCCGGTGAAGGCCGGCATGACGCCGCCGAAGATCATGATCAGGGCGTGCATCGTCGTCATCTGGTTGAAGAACTCGGGATCGACGAACTGCAGGCCGGGCTCGAACAGCTCACCGCGTATCACCAGCGACATGAGGCCGCCGACGAAGAACATGGTGAACGCCCAGACCAGGTAGAGCGTGCCCAGGTCCTTGTGGTTCGTGGTCATGACCCAGCGCATGACCCACTTGCCGAAGCCATCCGACAGCTGGGCCGGGCCGTGGTGGTGATCGTCGTGTGCGTGTGCGTCAGCCATCTCTGCTTGCTCCAAGAATTACTGGCGAAGTGCGGCCACGTCGGCCGGCTGAACCACGCCCGAATCGTTGTCCCACGAATTGCGCGTGTAGGTCACCACGGCAGCGATCTGCTCGTCCGAGAGGTGGCCGAACGGCGGCATCGCGTTCTTGCCGTTGAGAACCTGCTCGATCTGCGTGGTCGGATCGCCCGTCACCACCGCCGAACCGATCAACGACGGAAACGCCGGCGGCATGCCCTTGCCCGACGCCTGGTGGCAGGCGACGCAGTTCGTCTTGTAGACCTTCTCGCCGGTCTCCATCAGCGCCGCGAGCTCGAGCTCGGCGGAAGCGGCGTCGTCGGCCGGTGCCTCGGCCTCCGCATCGGCATCGGCATCGGCATCGGCATCCGCCGCGGCGACTTCGGTGGCGTCCGTCGCGGTGGCGGTGCCGGTATCGGCTTCGGCGACCTGCACGGGCTCGGAAGCCGCGGTGTCGCTGCCCTCGTCACCGCGCTTGCCGGCCAGCCACGCCTCGAATTCCGCCGGCGGGACCGCTTCGACAACCACCGGCATGAAGCCGTGGTCGCGACCGCAGAGCTCGGCGCACTGCCCGCGATAGACGCCGGGCTCGTCGATCCGTGCCCACATCTCGTTGATGAAGCCCGGAATCGCGTCGCGCTTCATGCCCAGAGCCGGCACCCACCAGGCGTGGATGACGTCGTTCGAGGTAAGCAGGAAGCGGATCTTGGTATCGGTGGGAACGACCAGACGGTTGTCGACCTCGAGCAGATAGTTGTCGACCGACGACGGATCGATGCCCGAGCCCACCTGGCGCGCCCTGTCGGAATCCCGGTCCAGCCGGCTGTAGAAGGAATAGTCCTCGCCGACGTACTCGTAGCCCCACATCCACTGGTAGCCGGTGACCTTGATCGACATCTCGGCGTCGCTGCTGTCCTCGATCTTGATGAGCGTTCCGGTGGCCGGAATCGCCATCGCGATGAGGATCACGAAGGGCAGCACCGTCCAGACGATCTCCACGGTGGTGGACTCGTGGAAGGTTGCCGGTTTCGGGTTGCGGCTGCGGCGATGCGCCCAGATGGAATAGAAGAAGGCGGCGAACACGCCGACGCCGATGGCGACGACCACCCAGAAGATCAGCATGTGCAGGCCATGAACCTCACGGCTGATCTCGGTGACGCCCACCGGCATGTTCCATTTCGCAACCTCGGCTTCCGCCTGCACGGTCAGCGCGGTCATCCAGAGCAGCGGAGCTGCGAGCCAGTTCCTCATCGACAATACGCCTCTGTTGTCTTCAATCCAGGGAGGCGGCCCCAGCCGCCGGCACAGCCGCACTATTTTGCCATCCCGGGCGGAAAACTTCCCGCAGCCGCCGATACAGGGAGCGCCGGTCCTGCGGACCGAGGCAGCGCCCGATATCGAAACGCTGTTCCCCGCACACCAGCAGCAGGCGGATCTCGCCCGCGAACTGGCGCTCACTCCACACCCGCACCATGGCGCGCGGCAGGGCGAGACGACTGCGCGCGCCCTGCCCCGCCATGCCGAACTCGATGACGACCTCGTCACCGTCGACGCGGATCACCTCGCGATAGGCATTGCCGCGCACGCTGACCCACAGGGCCAGCCCGAGCGCCGCCAGCTCGATGCCGGCGAAGGGCAGCACCGGCCAGAAGCCCTGGAAGGCGAGCCACACGGCGATGCCCAGCGACACCGCGCTGATGCTGATCATGAATCCGATCGCCTGCGCCACGCTCAGGCTGGCATTGGGCTGCACGACGATCGTGGTCCGCCGCGGCGGCGGGCCGGCGAGTGCGTCCGTCATGCCGGCAAGTGTAGGCAGCCGGCGCGGAAGCGACAACGGTTGTCCGGCCGCCGCCCGTCAGGCCCGCCGCGCGGACGCCGCGGCCTCGACACGGGCGGGACGAGCGGTCATTCGCGTTCGAGCACCAGCGTCGCGCTGTAACTGTTCTCGTCGCAGACGGCCGCATCCTCGTACGGCGTGCTGTGCGTGGCGTGGAGCATCCAGCGCCCGGCGGGCAGGGTCAGATCCGCCCTGCCGTCGGCATCGGTGGCAACGGTGACGGCTTCGCCCTCGTCGGTCAGCGGCACCGCCGCGATGTCGGCGGCCAGCGGCGCGCCGTCGAACAGCAGACGCACCGGCAGCGACGCGCCGCCGGATGCCGACGGCAGCGCCTCGGGCACGATTTCCAGCGGATGTCCGACCGCGCCGGTGGCGACGCTGCCGTCCTCGCCGTCGCCGACCCGGACCAGCGCCTTGAACCCGTTGCTCGAGTAGCTGCACTCGCCACCGTCGGGATACTCGGCGCGGGACAGCCGCTTGCCGCCCTCGGGCGTGCGGGTCCAGAAGCCCGACTTCTGCCGCCCCGCCAGCACCGCCACGCCGGCGGCGCCGACGTCGTCGGCGATCAGCGTCGCCTCACCGCCCGCGGCGATGGACCAGCGACCGCCGTCGGCACCGAGCATGACCAGATCAGCGATGCGATCGGTCTCGAGCGAGCGGACATCCTCCGGACCGTGGCCGAAGGCCACTTCGAAGGTCAGCGGCGTGCCGGGCGCGACCTGCATCGCGTCGGGCGCCAGCCACGGGAAATGCGCGGTCGCGGCGACCGGCAGACAGGATGCCGCCAGGCAGGCGAGCGCACGGTGAGGGATCGGCATGGGGGCTCCGTCGGGGATCAGAAGCGGTAGGCGATCTGCGCGCGCAGATTGCGCCCCGGGCTGTTGATGAGATTGGTGGCGCGACGATAGGTGCGGTCGAACACGTTGTCCATGCGCAGCTCGAGGTCGAGGGTCCCGGCGATGGGCGCGCGCAGGAAGAGATCGGTGACGGCATAGCCGGGCGCCGGGCCGGCGGCATCGGGATCGGTGGTCGGCGGCAGGCGGTCCTGGCGGGCCACCATCTCGACCCGCACCCCGGTCTCGAGACCGCGTCCCGGCGGCGTGACGGCGGCGATGACGGTGAGGCTGTCGGCCGGCATGCCCTCCAGCGGCTCGTCCTCGCCCTCGTCGTCACCGCGCAGCAGGCTGCCGATGATGGCGGCGTAGAAGGCGGGGTGGTCGTAGCGCAGCTCGATCTCGGCACCGCGCAGGCGTGCGTCCTCGGTATTCTCGAAGCGCGTTGTGTTGGCCAGCCCGTCGGTGGCGTTGCCGCCGCGCACGATCTGCTCGAGGAAGTCCTCGATGTCGTTCTGGTAGAGGCTGACGCCGCCGCGCAGGCGGTCGCCGCTGGTCCAGATCCCGCGACGGAGGTAGTTCAGCCCGATCTCCTTGTTGTGCGCGCGCTCGGGCTGCAGGTCCGGGTTGGGCAGATAGGTGTTGCCGGGGAAGTGTTCGCCGGCGACGAACAGCTCGCGCAGGTTGGGCGCGCGGAAGGCCTCTGCGTAGCTGGCGTAGGCGCTGAGACCGCCGAACAGCTGGTACGAGAAGGTGGCCTGCGGCGACCACTCGTCGAAACGGCTGGTTTCCTCGCCCTCGCGATCGGCCTCCTGCTCGATGTAGTCGAAGCGCACGCCCAGCGTCAGCGTCGCGCGATCGGTGAGCGCGAGGCGATCCTGCACGAAGGCGCCGACGGTGTTCTGCTCGGAGCTCGCGAAACCCGGATCCGGCACGCCGTTCTCGCGCCCGGTCTGCTCGTCGCGATAGAGCTCGATGCCGTAGGTGAGCAGATGATCCACACCGAGCGCGCTGGCGCGGCTGTTGTTGAACAGATCCAGACCGGTGGTGGCGAGCTCGGACAGGCTGCGGTCCCCGGTTTCGAGCGTGCGGCCGTCGAGCGAGAGATCGGTGCGATACAGCGTCGCCGCCACATCCCACAGCGCGCTGCCGGCGGGCCGGAAGCCGTACTGCAGCGAGGCGGTACGCTGCCGCGTGAGCCGCCGGACCGCATCGCCGCGCGGCCGGTCGGCGGTGGTGCGGCTGTCGCTGTCGTCGTAGTAGTCGAGATAGGTGGCGCTCAGGCGGCTCGGGCCGGCCGGCGTCCAGCTGCCCTTGACCAGCCCGGACACCAGATCGTTGCCGGAGAACGGCTCGGTGTCACCGTTGCCGTCCTCGAAGTCGTCGGCGCGGCTGCGCGTGATGCCGCCGAGCAGGCCGAAGTCGCCCCGCCGTCCCGCCAGGCTCAGCGACCCGATGGTCTCGTCGGCATTGCTCTGGTAGCCGGTCATGAGCCGGCCGCCGAAGCGCTCACCCTCATCGAGGAACTGCCCGGCATCGAGGGTGCGGAAGTCGACCACGCCGCCGATGGCGCCGCTGCCGAACAGCGTCGAGGCCGGCCCGCGCAGCACCTCGACACGCTGCAGCAGGCTGGGGTCGAGGAAGGTCTGACCGCGATGGCGGATCTGCATGTTCTGCCGCGCGCCGTCGATGCGCACCACCACACGGCCGTCGGTGAGACCGCGGATGGTGGGCATCAGCGCGGCGCGGCGCGGACCACCCGAGATGGTCACGCCGGGTGCGTCGCGCAGGAGATCGTCGATGCTGCGCGCCTGCCGGCGCTCGATGGCGTCGCGATCGATGACGCTGACCGGCGCCGGCGTCTCGCTCTGGAGGAGCTCCTGCCGGCCCACGGTCACCACCAGCTCGTCGAGATCGGTGACCGGTGTGGCGGCCTCGTCCTGCGCAGCGACCGGCGTCGCGACCGCCCAACCGGTCAGCAGAGCTGCCAGCCATCCCGTGCCCCTGGCGGGGCGCCCCTGATACGCCATCGTTTGTTCTCACTGTTGTATGCAATGAGACGCAGGCTAAGGCCGGTCGCGAAGACCGAGAAGCGATCGGTTTTTGCGCGGCGCACCATTTGCGCTACATTGCCGACATGTTCGGCCTCTACCGCAAGCGCACGCCGCCGCTCGGCGATCTCGAGCGCGACGTCCTGGAAGTGCTGTGGCGCGACGGCAACGCCGACGCCCAGGCCATCCACGAGCGGCTGGCCGACGTGCGCGGCGTGACGCTGAGCACCGTGCAGAGCACGGTCGAGCGCCTGACGCGCAAGGGTCTGGTGGCGCGCCACAAGCGCGGCCGCGCCTATTGCTACACCGCGCCGATGTCGCGCGAGACGCTGCTGGCCCGCCTGGTCGCCGAGCTCGTCCACGACCTGTCCGGCACCGAGCCGGCGGGCAGCGTGGGGCTGGTCGACCTGTCGACCGACATCGACGAGGCCACGCTGCAGCAGCTCGAGGACTGGGTGGCCGAGACGCGCCGCCAGCGCGGCCGGGACGACGGCGCCGGCGCATGAGCCTGCTGCAGCACGCCGCGCTGGCGGTGGTCATATTCGCGCTGCTGTGGTGGCTGACCGGCTTCGCGGTCGCCGGCGCCTACCGTCTGCTGCGACGACCGCTCGACACGCTGCAGCCCGAGACGCGGACCCGCGCCCTCACCGGCGTCGCCGTCCTGCCGGCGCTGCTCGCGGGAGCCGTGACGCTGGCGCTGTACCTGCCGGTGGCGCGCGAACTGGCCGTCTCCGCGCACTGCCACGCCGGCATCGGCTGCGGCGCGCACGCACCCGCCCTGAACGACGGGCCGGCGCGCTGGCTGATCGACGCGCTCGCCGCGCTGGTCGTGACGGCGGCGATCTGGCGGATCACGCTGCCACTGCTGCGGCACGACCGCCGCGCGCGTCAGCTGGCCGCGCTGTCGTCGCCGACCCGGGACGGCCAGTTCCGCGTCGTCGAGACCGACCAGCCGGTCGCGCTCGCGGTCGGCCTCTGGCGCCCCCGCGTCTTCGTGTCGCGGGGCATGCTCGCGCAACTCGCCCCGCAGGCCCTGTCGAGCGTGCTGCTGCACGAGGAAGCGCACGCCCGGCGCCGCGACGCCCTGCGCCAGCTGCTGGCCGCCATCGCCGGACCCGCGCTCCTCTCCGGACCGGGTCGCGCGCTGATGCACGACCTGCGCGTCGCCTGCGAGCAGAGCTGCGATCGCGCCGCCGCACGCGCCGAAGCCGATCCACTGCGCGTCGCCGACGCGCTGCTGCGGGCACGCCGCGCCGCGCACACCGCCGCACCGGATGCGGGCGGCCGCCCCGACGGGGCGCTGCACGCCCGCATCGCCGCCCTGATCGGCCCGCCGCCGCCGCCCGCGCTGCTGCCCATGCCGCTCGCGCTGCTCGGTCTCGGCATCGCCGCCCTGCTCACCATGCTGTGGGGCATCGACGCCGTGCACCATGGCGCCGAGCTGCTGCAGCGCCTCTCCGGACCCTCGGGGTAACCGGCCGAGCCGCTAGACCGTTGGCGCGGCCTCGCCCGCCGCCATCGCACCGTCGAGGCGCGGCAGCGCCGCCGTCCAGGCCTCGACCATGGCCGCGACCGGCTCGTGACTGCCGATGCGCACCAGCGGCGGCCCGAGGCGCGCGCTCAGCGTGGCAACCATCTCGTCGGCCGTGCCGGTGGCCTCGTCGGGCAGCTGGTTGGCCACCCAGCCGGCCCAGCAACCCGCATCCTGCATGGCCCGGGCGCTGAGCACGGCATGGTTGATGGCGCCCAGCTTGAGTCCCACGACCAGCACCACCGGCATGCGGTGGGCCGCGAACCAGTCCGCGAAATCCAGCTCCGGCGTGAGCGGGACGCACCAGCCGCCGGCGCCCTCGACGACCACCCGGTCCGCCCGGGCGCGCAGCGCCGCCAGGCCGGCATCGAGCACATCCGGGTCGACCGGACGCTCTTCGCGCGCGGCCGCGATGTGGGGCGCGATGGCGGCTTCGAAGGTCACCGGATTGATGTCGGCATAGGCAAGCCCCGGCGTCGAGGCATCGAGCAGCGCCAGCGCATCCTCGTTGCGCAGCCCCTCGGGCGTGGCCTCGGCGCCGCTGGCCACCGGCTTGTAGCCTGTGGCGATGTGCCCCGCCGCGCGCAGTGCGCGCAGCAGCGCACAGGCAACGACGGTCTTGCCGACGCCGGTATCGGTGCCGGTGATGCCGACCACCGTGCTCACGCCGGCTCGGCCTGCGGTGCCAGCACTGCGTGGAGCGCGTCGAGCACGCCCTCGATCTGCTCGCGGGTGTGCGCGGCGGACAGCGTCAGGCGCAGGCGGCTGGTGCCGGCGGGCACGGTGGGGGGACGAATGCCGGCCACCCAGTAGCCGCGCTCGAACAGCGCACGCGACGCCGCCATGGTGCGGCCGGCATCGCCCAGCAGCAGGGGCTGGATTGCGTGCTCGCCGGCGGCGCCGTCGGGCGGACCCAGCCGGATGCCGCGCTCGGTGGCGCCGGCGCGGAAGTGGGCGATGTTGGCGTGCAGCGCGGCGAGGCGCTCCGGCTCGCTGCGCAGCACCGCCAGACCGGCGCGCGCCGCGGCCGACAATGCCGGCGGCGGTGCAGTGGAGAACACCCAGGTGCGCGCCTTCTGCACCAGATAGTCGATCAGGGTGCGCGAACCCGCCACGAAGGCACCGCTGGCACCCAGCGACTTGCCCAGCGTCGCAACGTAGACCGGCACGTCCGCGTGCGACAGACCGGCGGCGGCGAGGCTGCCGCGCCCGTCCGGACCGCACACGCCGAAGCCGTGCGCATCGTCGACGTAGAGGGTAGCGCCGCGGCGCGCGCAGACGCCGGCCAGCTCGGGCAGCGGCGCAACGTCGCCGTCCATGGAGAAGACGCCGTCGGTGACGGCGATGGCGGCATCGGGCGCATTGCCCAGCGCCGCGTCGAAGGCGGCGGCATCGGCGTGCGTCACGCGCGCGTACGGCGCCTTGGTGAGGCGCACGCCGTCGATCAGCGAGGCATGGTTGAGGGCATCGGCGCAGAGATGGGTGTCGGGCCCCGCCAGCGCGCGCAGGGCACCGAGATTGGCGGCCCAGCCCGACGAGAACAGCAGCGCCGCCTCCGCGCCGAGAAAGTCGGCCAGCGCCTCTTCGAGCGCGCGGTGCTCGCGATTGTGGCCCGAGATGAGCGCGGCCGCACCGCTGCCGGTGCCGTCGCGCGCCAGCGAGGCACGCGCAGCCTCCGCCAGCCGCGGGTCGGCGGCCAGACCGAGATAGTCGTTGGCGCAGAAGTTGACGCAGTCGCGCCCGTCGACCCGGATGCGCGCGCCGTGGCTGCCGTCGACGACGCGGCGCTGCCGGTGCAGATCCCTGTCGCGCAGCGCCTGGATCTGCGGACGCAGGCGCGCGTCCAGGGCACCGGCAGCGCTCACGGCCGGCTCAGGCGGTGGCCGTCTGCCGCGGCGTGGTGGCCGTCTCGCCATGGACGGCGCCGGCACGGCACTCCTCGGCGTGCAGGCCGAGGCGCTCGAACAGGGCGCGGTCGCGGGCGTTCTGCGGATTCTCGGTGGTGAGCAGGCGCTCGCCGTAGAAGATCGAGTTGGCGCCGGCGGCGAAGCACAGCGTCTGCAGCTCGTCGCTCATTTCCTCGCGACCGGCCGACAGGCGCACGTGCGAGGCCGGCATGACGATGCGCGCCACGGCGATGGTGCGCACGAACTCGAGCGGATCGATGGGCGGCAGGCCGTCGACCGGTGTGCCGGGCACGCGCACGAGATTGTTGATCGGCACTGATTCCGGATGCGGATCCAGCACGCCGAGCTGCGCCAGCAGGCCGGCGCGGTCGTCGCGCGTCTCGCCCATGCCCACGATGCCGCCGCAGCACACCTTCATGCCGGCGTCGCGCACCGCCTCGAGGGTGCGCAGGCGGTCGTCGTAGGTGCGCGTGGTGATGACTTCGCCGTAATATTCCGGCGAGGTGTCCAGATTGTGGTTGTAGTAATCCAGCCCGCCTTCCGCCAGCGCCGTCGCCTGCTTGTCGGTCAGCATGCCGGCGGTCAGGCAGGTCTCCAGCCCGAGCTCGCGCACGCCGCTGATCATGGCCTGCAGCTTGGGGATGTCGCGATCCTTGGGCGAACGCCAGGCGGCGCCCATGCAGAAGCGCGACGCACCGTCGGCCTTGGCCGCGCGCGCCGCGGAGAGCACGTCCTCGACCTCCATCAGCGCCTCGCGCTCCAGGCCGGTGTCGTAGCGGATCGACTGCGGGCAGTACTTGCAGTCCTCCGGGCAGGCACCGGTCTTGATCGACAGCAGCGTCGACAGCTGGACGGTGTTGGCGTCGAAATGCGCACGGTGCGCGCTCTGCGCCATGAACAGGAGGTCGTTGAAGGGCAGCGCGAAGAGATCGTTGATCTCCTGGCGCGTCCAGTCGGTGCGGATCTGGCCAGCCTGCATGGGTGTGCTCCCCCGATGGGCGCGCCCTCGCGCGCCGGTGAATGGTGGCCGGCATCGCGGTGCCGACCGGGACGGCCAGTTTTGGTGCCGACCGGACCGCTGTCAACCTCCGGACGGCACAATGGTTGACGGAAGACGAGGCGATCGCCGCTCGTGGCTGTTCAACGACGCGCGCTGCGCGCACTGCCATGCACCGGCCTTCGCGACCGAGCTGTGCGCAGCGTGCATCGACGCGCTGCCGTGGATCGATCCCGCCTGCCCGGGCTGTGCATTGCCGCTGCCCGCCGGCGCGGGTGGCTTCTGTGCCGCGTGCGCGCGCCGCCCGCGCCCCTGGGCGGCGGCCTACTGCGCGCTGCGCTACGCCGCGCCGGCCGACCGCTGGGTGCAGCGCCTGAAGTATCGGCACGATCTCGCCGCCGCGCGGCGACTGGGCTGGCTGCTGGCCCAGGGCGCGCGCCACGCCGGCATGGCTGCGCCGGAGCTGGTGATCCCGATGCCGCTGCACCGTGCGCGACAGCGCGAGCGCGGCTTCAACCAGGCCGACGAGATCGCGCGCGCGCTGGCGCGCGAGTGGCGCCTGCCGGTTGCGGCGAGCGCGGCGCGCCAGCTGCACCCGACCGGAGACCAGACCGGCCTGTCCGCCGCCGAGCGGCGCCGCAACATGCGCGGCGCCTTCAGTGCGGATCCGCGGCGGGTGCGCGATCGCCACGTCGCGATCATCGACGACGTGCTCACCACCGGCGCCAGCTGCGAGGCGCTGTGCGCGGCACTGCACGCCGCCGGCGCCGGCCGCGTCCAGGTGTGGTGCTGCGCGCGCACCCCGTGATCGCGGGCGTCGCGCGCGCCCGGACAGCGCTTGTGGTAACGCGGCGCACGCGCTAGCGTCGGGTGTCATGACAGGACTGCGTCAACGCGGACATCCGCCCGCCGTCCGGCGCGCCGCATGCGGGCTAATCGCGGCGTGCGCGATGACCCCCTTCGCGCTGCCGGCCGCGGACCGGGACACGACGGCCCTGCACTTCCCGCCTGCGGCGATCGCCGACTGGGACACCCACAGTTTCAACGGCCGCACCGGCTACCGACTGGTCGAGCACGACGATCGCGAGGCCGTGCAGGCCGAATGCGACGGCGGCACCGGTTCGGGACTGGTGCTGCGGCGCGATATCGACCTGCGCGAGACACCGATCGTCGAGTGGCGCTGGCAGGTCGCCTCGGTCTACGGCGGACTGGACCCGCACAGTGAATCCGGCGACGACTACCCCGCCCGCCTCTATGTGGTCGACGAGCACAGCGTGCTGCGCTGGCGTACCCGGGCGATCAACTATGTCTGGGCCAACAGCCAGCCGGCGGGCGCGGACTGGCCCAATCCCTTCACCGGCAAGGCGCACATGGTCGCCCTCGCCTCCGGTGCGCCGACCGATGACGGCGGCTGGCGCACCGCCAGGCGCAACATCCGCGCCGACTTCGAGCGCTTCCACGACCGCGAGCTGGACCGCATCAACGCGGTCGCGATCATGACCGACTGCGACAACGCCGGGCAGCGTACTCGGGCCTGGTACGGCGGCATCCGCTTCCTGCCTGCGAACTAGGAGCCGTCGCCCCAGTCGAAGCTCTGCTGCCGCGTATCGGCGTCGGTGCGCGCCGAACGGTGCGGTCGGCGACCACCGCGCTGCGCCATGCCGGAGCGACGACTGCCGTGGCGTTCCTGGATGGCGTCGGCCTCGCGCCGGTAGCCGTCGCCGCCGCGCACCGCCCAGATGCGCCTGCGCGCCGCGCGCGCAGCCTCGAGATGGTCGACCACCGGAGCCGGATAGCCGTCGGCACCGTCGCGGCGAAGCGTCGCCGCCGGGAGCTTCCACGGCTCGTGCACATCGGCGTCGGCAACACCCGCGAGCTCGGGCACCCAGCGCCGGATGAAGCGCCCGTCGGGGTCGTGGTCCAGACCCTGCTTGACCGGGTTGTAGATGCGCGGGGTGTTGATGCCGGTGGTCCCGGACTGCATCTGCATCTGACTGAAGTGGATGCCCGGCTCGTAGTCGGTGAACTGCCGCGCCAGGAACTGTGCCGGCTCGCGCCAGTGCAGCCACAGGTGATAGCTCGCAACCGCGACCAGCATCGCGCGCATGCGGAAGTTGAGCCAGCCGGTGGCGCGCAGATAGCGCATGCAGGCGTCCACGAAGGGCAGGCCGGTACGACCCGCACACCAGGCGGCGAAGCGGGCATCGGACCATTCCGGCTCGCGCAGCCCGTCGTAGGCGGAATGCAGGTTCTCGAATTCCAGGCGGGGCTCGGCCTCGAGCTTCTGCATGAAGTGGCAGTGCCAGTGCAGCCGGCCGAGAAAGGCATGCAGCGCCCGGCGCGGCTCGCGCGATGCGGGGTCGTCCGGATCCATGGCAGCGCGCACCCGTTCGGTCGTCTGCACCACCTCGCGCATCGACAGCGTGCCCCAGGCGAGGTGCGGCGAAAGGCGCGAACAGCTGCGCTCGGCGCTCAGCGGACTCGACATGCTGCGGTGATAGGCGTGCCCGCGCTCGTCGAGAAAGCCCCGGAGCGTCGCCTCGGCGGCAGCGCGACCGCCCGGCTGACGCTGCGCGACCGGATCATCCGGCACGATGCCGGCGGCGAGCTCCACCAGCGCGTCCGCATTGCCCGCGCAGACCGGCGGCAGTATGGTCGGCACCTCGACACGCGGCTGCGCCATGCGCGCCTGCCAGCGCCGCGACCAGCCGGTGCGCTGCCGCAGACCGCGCACGACGCCGTTGCCGGGCAGCTCCGTCCAGGGCACGCCGTGCGCGCGACACCAGTCCGCCACCCGGCGATCGCGCCGGTAGGTCCAGTCGCTGCCCGTCTCCTCGTGGCTCCACAGCGCGAAGGTGCCGTGTGCATCGTGCAGCGCCTGCAGCACTGCCGGCATCTCGCCGCGACGCACCACCAGCGCCTGGCCGCGGGCCGCCAGCGCCGCGTCGAGATCGCCGAGGGCTTCCGCAATGAAGGCCCAGTGTCGCCCCGCCATGTCGGGCTGGCGCCACAGCGCCGGCTCGATCACGTAGAGCGGCAGCACCGGGCCGCGGGCCGCGGCCTTCGCCAGCGGCGCGTGATCCTCGACACGCAGGTCGCGCTTGTACCAGACCAGCTGGAGCATGGGCCTAGACTACGGGCGCATCCGTCCCCGGGAACCCTGCGTGGAAGCGGCGTACTACAACGACCTCGAAGCAAGCAGAGCGCACGCCTGGAGCGAGCTCGCGCGCGCCGTCGCCGACCGGCGCCATGCCTTCCATCAGGTGCAGGTCGCGACGGTCGCGGCGAACGGTCTCCCGGAGGTGCGCACCGTCATCCTGCGCGGCGTCGATGCGTGCACGGGAACGCTCCGCTTTCACAGCGACGCGCGCGCCGACAAGCTGGCGGCGCTGGCCGCCAACCCGGTGGCGGCGGTGCACGCCTACGATGCGCGCGCCAGGCTGCAGCTGCGCCTGCGCGGCCCGGTCGCGGTGCACGCCGACGATGCGCTGGCCGAGGCGGCGTGGCGCGACGCGCACGCCATGAGCCGGGTCTGCTACCGCATGGCACCGGGTCCCGGGACGCCGCTCGCGATGCCGGACGGCTATACGCCCGGCGTCGACCGCGTGCCGGAGGACGGCGCGGCCGACCCGGGCCGGGTGCACTTCCGCGCCATTGTCGTGCACGCGGATATGATGGAATGGCTCTATCTGGCCGCCGCCGGGCACCGCCGCGCGCGCTGGGAGCGCAGCGCGGACATCTGGCGGGGCCGGTGGCTGGCGCCCTAGCTCACCCGGAGAACACCATGAAGACCCTGATCCGCAATGCCCGCATCGTGAGCGACGGCGACAGCCGCGAGGGCGACCTCCTCATAGACGGCGAGCGCATCGCGCGCATCGGCGGCAGCATCGACGGTGCCGGCGTCAACCGCGAGATCGACGCGCACGGGCGCTGGCTGCTGCCCGGAATGATCGACGACCAGGTCCATTTCCGCGAACCGGGACTGACCCACAAGGGGGACTTCGCCACTGAATCGGCGGCCGCGGTGGCGGGCGGCATCACCAGCTTCATGGAGATGCCCAACAGCAACCCCACTACCACCACCCGCGAGGCACTGCGCGACAAGTACCAGCGCGCCGAGGGC
The DNA here is from genome assembly GCF_023145115.1 of Algiphilus sp. NCBI lineage: Bacteria > Pseudomonadati > Pseudomonadota > Gammaproteobacteria > Nevskiales > Algiphilaceae > Algiphilus > Algiphilus sp. The sequence goes on along the minus strand of NZ_JAGLEJ010000038.1, from coordinate 5,603 downwards.
CGCGCGCACGCCAACTTCGCGTTCTACTTCGGCGCATCCAACGACAACATCGAGGAGATCCGGGCGCTGCCGGCCGGCGAGGCATGCGGCCTGAAGATATTCATGGGGGCCTCCACCGGCAACATGCTGGTCGACGATCCCCAGACCCTGGAGGCGATCTTCGCCACCTTTCCGGGCCTGATCGCGACGCACTGCGAGGACACGCCCACCATCAAGGCGCACGAGGAGCACTTCGCCAAGCGCTACGGCGAGGACATCCCGTTCTCGGCGCATCCGCTGATCCGCTCGGCCGAGGCCTGCTACAAGTCCACCGAGCTCGCCGTCGGACTCGCGCGTCGCCACGGCAGCCGCCTGCACGTGCTGCACATGACCACCGCGCGCGAGCTCGACTTCTTCGAGCCGGGTCCGGTAACGGGCAAGCAGATCACCGCCGAGGCCTGCGTGCATCACCTCTGGTACTCGGACGCCGACTACGACGCCCTCGGCGCGCGCATCAAGTGCAATCCGGCGATCAAGACCGCCGAGGATCGCGCGGCGCTGCGCGCAGCGGTGGCCGACGGGCGGCTCAACATCATCGCCACCGATCATGCGCCGCATACCGTCGACGAGAAGAACCGGCCCTACCTCAAGGCAGCGGCCGGCCTGCCGCTGGTGCAGCACGCGGTGCTGGTCGTGCTGGAGCTGGTGCGGCAGGGCCACTTCGACCTGGCCACCGCGGTGGAGCGCATGAGCCACGCCCCCGCCGAACGCTTCGGCGTGCAGGAGCGCGGCCATATCGCCGAGGGGCAGTTCGCCGACCTCATGCTGGTGAACCCCGACCACCACACCGACGTGATGCCGGAGGGCCTGCTGTCCAAGTGCGGCTGGTCCTCCTTCGAGGGCGTGAGCTTCAGCCACCACATCGATGCCACCTTCGTGAACGGATTCCAGGCCTGGAACGGCCAGCAGGTGGCCGAGCGTGCGGCCGGCCAGCGGCTGCGCTTCGCCACCGCATGACCGAGCCGACGCGCTGCGGCTGGGCGACGCGCAGCGAGGCCGAGCGCGTCTATCACGACGTCGAATGGGGCGTGCCCAAGCGCGACGAGGGCACCCTGTTCGAATTCCTGATCCTCGAAGGCGCGCAGGCCGGACTGTCGTGGCGGACCATCCTCGAGAAGCGCGAGAACTACCGCGCCGCCATGGACGGCTTCGACCCCGAGGCCATGGCGCGCTATGGCGAGACCGAGCGCGCCCGGCTGCTGGGCGATGCCGGCATCGTCCGCAACCGCCTCAAGATCGACGCCGCCATCGGCAACGCCCGCGCCTATCTCGCGCTGCGCGACGCCGAGGGCGGGCTGGCGCCCTACGTATGGGGCTTCGTCGACGGCGAGCCGATCATCAACCGCTGGCGTTCGATGGCCGAGGCGCCCACGACCACCGCCCTCTCCGACCGGCTGAGCAAGGACCTCAAGAAGCGCGGCTTCCGCTTCGTCGGCAGCACCATCGTCTACTCCTACCTGCAAGCCGTGGGCGTGATCAGCGACCACGTCGTCGACTGCTTCCGCCACCCCGACCGTGCTTGAGTGGCTCGGCGCGCACGAGACCCTGCTCTGGTGGCTCGGCGCGGGCTCGCTGGTGATGTTCGCCGGTTCGCTCGCCGCCGTTCCCGTGCTCGTCGCGCGCATCCCCGTCGACTACTTCGCCGCCGACCGGCGCCCGCGCGGACGCGACATCGCCCGCCACCCGGCACTGCGCGCGCTGCTGATCGTGCTCAAGAACCTGCTCGGCCTGGTACTGCTGCCGATGGGCATCGCCATGCTGGTGCTGCCGGGTCAGGGGCTGCTCACCATCCTGGTGGCGCTGCTGCTGCTCGACTTTCCCGGCAAGTATCGCGCCGAACGCTGGCTGGTCGGACAACCCGCCGTGTTCCGGGCGATCAACTGGCTCCGCCGCCGGCGCGGCTGCGCCCCCCTGCGCGCCCCGGCCTAGACTCGGGCACCGCGGCGATCGGCCAGCGCAGCAGCACCAGATGCAGCGCGCCGACCACGGCGCCGCCGAAGATCAGGCCGTTGGACAGCCAGCCCGCGAAGTCGTAGTGGACATGGTTGCGGAACAGCACGTGCAGCACCGCGTGCAGCAGCAGGAAGGCGTCGATGCCGAGACGCGTGCCGAGCCGCAGGCGCGCCGAGGCGCTGGTGAGCATCAGCATCAGCGCAACGAACAGCGGCACGTGCGCCAGCACGAAGACGACATAGCCGGCGGCGTCCGGCAGCATCCGCACCAGCGGCAGCACGCGCCACTCGTGGTGCAGCACGGCGTCCAGCTCATGACAGATGAGCACGGCGAAGCCGGTGAAGAACACGGCCTCGGCGGCGCGGGAGGCAGAGGTATCGGTCATGGATCGGAGCCGGTCATGGGAGGATGCGGCAAGGATCACGGATCGGTGCGGCACCGCCAATGACCTCGCGGGTCATCGCGTCCGGCATGCTCAGTCGCCCAGATGCTCCGCGACCAGCGCGGCCAGGCGATCGGTGGCCTCCAGCGCCACCCAGTGGCCGATATCGTCCAGCACGTGCACGTCGTCGGTGGCAAAGCGATGCGCGAAGCCGGGCGGGATGAAGATGTCGCGCCGGCCCCATACCACGCGTACCGGCAGCCTCGCGAACAGCGCCTGTGCCTCGCCTTCCTCGTCGGCGAAGCGCTCCGGGTCGGTAGCGCGATAGACGCGCAGCACCTGCGCGCGGGTGCGGGCGTGGTAGGCGTCGAAGGTGTCGTCGCGCTGGGCGCGCGACAGACCCGGACCGCCCACGCGCAGACTCTGCCCGAACAGCATCCGCCCGATCAACGGCGCGCCCAGCATCGCCATGGTGAGCTCGCCGAGCACCGGCGTGCGCCAGACCCGCGCCCAGAAATGCCAGCGATAGTCCGAATGGAAGGCGGTGTTGGTGACCACCACCCGCCGCACGCGCCCGGGATGGCGCAGCAGCCAGGCGAGCCCGATGAAGCCGCCGATGTCGTGCACCAGCAGGTCGGCGGGCTGGTCGAGCCCCAGTGACGCGACCAGTTCCTCCAGCCACTGCGCCTGCCCGTCGAGGGTCAGGGACTGCTCCGCGGGAACACCCGATGCGCCGAAGCCGGGCAGATCCGGCGCGATGGCCTCGATGCCCGCCGGCAGGCGCTCCATCAGCGGCAGCCACACCCGGTGGCTGTCCGGATTGCCGTGCAGCATCAGCAGCGGCCGGCCCTCGCCCTGCCGCCAGACATGCACGTCCGCGCCCTGCACGCGGTGCGTTTCGCTCGCCATCGCCGACTCTCTCCTTGTTCGTGCTGCATGCAACGGACGCAGTATCGCCGCCTTTGGCGCGCGGCGCGCGGACCGGTGCTTGTCCGTGCGCGCCGCCACGCAGCACTTCGCCACGTGCTCGGTCATCGCCGGGCCACGCGCGCATCGGCATCGACCATCCGCACGGGCAGCCGGGAGCAGGGGCGACCGGGCAGCGCCCGCACGCCGTGGACGACATTGTCGTGCCCCTTCCGGATATCGCCCCCGGGCGGATGGCGTGCCGCACCGTGACGGTCCGGTGCGCGACCGTCTCGCCGGGAGGCTACCCCGTCGATCCCGCCTTACGGTTCGTCTTCGGTTTCACGCCGGCTCGCCGGCGGCGACCGCTGCGCTGTCATCCTCCATGCGCACATAGGCGGTGAGCTCGTCGCGCAATTCGGGGGCGATGCTTTCCGGATGCTTGATCTGGAGATAGAAGATGGTGAAGTACATCACCTTGATCGCCGTTACCGCGCGTTCGAGCACCACGCTGAGGATCTTCGTCAGCAGCACGAGCGCGAACAGCGGGATCAGCGTGATGACCAGCGCGCCATCAGTGAGCATCCAGGCCGGCAGCTCCGTGCCCTGCGTCGGCACGGTGATCGACGGCAGCGCCCCCGCCAGCGCGATGCTCAGCCAGAGTGCCAGCAGCAGCATCACGAGATAGATCGGCGCCATGAGCGTGACGACGATCCGACCGAAGAGATCGATGCCGAAGACGCCGACCAGGGTCTCGGGAACCTGCCGCTGCAGCTCCTTCATGTGCTCGACGCAATCCCGCAGACGCACCCGGTCCACGACGATGGCCGGGATCATGAAGTGGTTGACCAGGTCCCAGACCTCGTTGAGCCCGGCCAGCACCAGCGAGATCAGCATTCCGGAGAGCCCCTTCTTCTCCCCATTGCTGCTGGTCTTGTTGACGTAGGCCATGAGCATGTCGATCAGGGCCATGCCGCGCATGGAGGACTTCAGTTCGCGCGTTCCGCCGGCGGCATCGCCGTAGCTCTTGTCCTCCCCCGTCACCGTCTGGTGCACGAGGTAGCTCAGACGGAACTCCTGGCGGTTGAAGTAGAAGAACTTGTACACGAGCAGCGCCAGGCCGCCGAGCACGCCCGTCCACCCCCAGAGCCAGAGCCCCTCCGCCTCTCCTTCGCCCACCATGGCGTACAGAAGCGCCATGGCGCCGAGCAGAAAGGCAGACGACTGCACGATGCCGTAGAGCGCCATGCGCGCAATGGGATTGACGATGTCGGAATCGCGGCCGACCACCGTGAAGGTGTGCTTGATCAGATACCCGACCTTCCCCACCCGCTCGGATAACGGGATCTTCTCGAAACGCTGCATCGATGGCTCCCCTGTGCGATTTTCGGGGCCGACGATGGCATTTCTCGTTCCTGCGCGAGACCCGGGAATTCGGGACAGGGGTCGCGTTGCGCGATGCTGGCATGGCTGCCGGAATCGAACGCGGGGACACGCGCATCCGCACCATGCACCGCTGCCGTGCGGGCCGATGCGCCGCGCCGGCGATCACGCTGAACGCACCGGTGGGTGGTTGTCGCCGCAGGGTCGCGAATGCGCTGAAGGCGCGTCCCGGATGGCTTCGCACCGCATCGGATCGACCGGGCTGCACGCGCCACGGTGGCCGGGAGCCACCCGGCCGACCGGTGTGAGCATCGGATATCGCCGTCGCCGCCACGGAGGCGGCGGGGGCATGCACCGCGACGCTAGCTCGCGACCCGCCAGCGCGTGCCCTGCGGCGAATCCTCGATGGTCACGCCCAGCGCGGTGATCTCGTCGCGGATGCGGTCGGCCTCGGCGAAGTCCCTGGCCTTGCGCGCCTCGGCACGGGCGGCGATCAGCGCCTCGACGCGCTCGGCACTGACCCCGCCGGATTCGCCCGCGAACCAGGCCTCCGGCTGCTGGACCAGCAGCCCCATCAGCTCGCCGGCGGCAACGAGGCTGCCCTTGAGGCGGGCGCGCTCGGCGGGATCCTCCGCCTTGTTGAGCGCGCGCGCCAGCTCGAAGAGCTCGGCCAGCGCCGCCGGCGTGTTGAGATCGTCCTCCAGCGCCGCCACGAAGGCTTCCGGCGGCTCGGCCGCGGCGGCCTCGACGTCGGCGGTGTCGCGCAGCGCGCCGTAGAGCCGGTCGAGCTGCTTGCGCGCACGCGGCAGGGTGTCGTCGTTCCAGTCCAGCGGCTGGCGGTAGTGACCGGCGAGCAGCGCCAGACGCACGACCTCGCCGGGCGCCTGGGCGAGCAGGTCGCGCACCAGCAGGACGTTGCCCAGCGACTTGCTCATCTTCT